>NZ_JBEZBN010000026.1:63730-94489 GCF_040647115.1 Streptomyces sp. NPDC044571 | reverse complement strand
CCGGGGCGGGCCGGGCAGTCAAGGGTGGCCGAAGGCCATCGCGAAGCGACGCGACGACGAGGAACGAGGAGGAGCGCCCTTGACGGGCCGGACCGACACGGAAGGACAGTGGACTGACGGGACGCCCCCGGACCTCCCCTGATGCCGCGTGCGGACATCCCGACCCCCGAAGCCCCCGCCCCGCCTACCACCCCTGCTCAGCGGCCCCCCTCGCCCCGCCTCCTCCGCCTTCGCCTCCGCAGCCGCCCCGGGGGCGGGTGGGCAGCCGCCGGGTGCGGGTGCGGTGCTCAGGGGGAGTGGCCCCCCTCACCCCGGCCCCTCCCCCGTAGACCCCCTCACCACCAGCTCCGGCTGGAAGACGTACTCCGTGCGCTGCACCGGGGTGCCGCCCACCGCCTCCAGGAGGGCGCCGACCGCCGCCGTCGCCATCGCGCGGACCGGCTGGCGGATCGTCGTGAGCGGCGGGTCCGTGAACGCGATGAGCGGCGAGTCGTCGAAGCCGACCACCGACACGTCCTGCGGTACGCGCAGCCCCCGTTCGCGGGCCGCGCGGATCACGCCGAGTGCCATCGGGTCGCTCCCGCACACGATGCCCGTGCAGCCGCGGTCCAGCAGGGCGCCGCCCGCCGCGTGGCCGCCCTCCACCGTGAACAGGGTGCGCTGGATGAGCCCTTGGGCCTCCGCCTGCGGGACCGCGGCGAGGAAGCCGGCCTCCTTGCGGGCCGAGGGCACGTAGCGCGTCGGCCCGATCGCCAGGCCGATCCGGCGGTGGCCCAGGTCCTCCAGGTGGCGTACGGCCATGTCCGCCGCGGCCCGGTCGTCCGGGGAGATGAACGGGGCGTTCACGTGCTCGTTGAAACCGTTGATCATCACGAACGGCACCCCGCGCGCGGCGAGGCGCTGGTAGCGCGCGGGATCGGCCGCCGCGTCCGCGTGCAGCCCGGACAGGAAGACGATGCCGGTGACGCCGCGCTCCTCCAGCTGCTCCACCAGTTCGTCCTCGGTGGCTCCTCCGGGCGTCTGCGTGCACAGCACCGGCGTGTAACCGTGTCCGGCCAGCGCCTGCTCTATGACCTGCGCGAACGCGGGAAAGATCGGATTGGTCAGTTCCGGGATCAGCAGTCCGACCAGGCCGTTGCTGCGGCGGCGCAGCCGCACCGGCCGCTCGTAGCCCAGCAGGTCCATGGCGGCCAGCACCTTGTGCCGGGTGCCGGCCGCCACGCCCGCCTTGCCGTTGAGCACACGGCTGACGGTCGCCTCGCTGACCTGGGCCTGCGCGGCGATGTCCGTCAGCCGCAGGGGCGAGGTCACCCCTGCCACCACACCGCCGTGTCGGCGGGCAGCGTGTCCGGGTCGGCCGGCTCCGTGCTGGCGAGCAGCAGGGTGCCGGGCGCGGGCAGTCGTACGGGCTCCCCCGTCGTGTTGACCGTGCAGACGAAGTCCCCGCGGCGGAAGGCCAGGACGCCCTCCGGCGCCTCCAGCCACTCCACGGCGTCCCCGGCGCCGAGCTCGGCCCGCTCCCGGCGGATCCGCAGCGCGGCCCGGTAGAGCTCCAGGGTCGACGCGGGGTCCCCGGTCTGCGCCTCGACGCTCAGAGCCGCCCACTCGGCGGGCTGCGGGAGCCAGCTGCCGCCGGTCCCGAATCCGTACGGGGCCTCGTCGCCGGACCACGGGATCGGCACGCGGCAGCCGTCGCGCAGCCCGTCCTGGCCGTTCTCCTTGAAGAACGACGGGTCCTGGCGCACCTCGTCGGGCAGGTCGACGACCTCCGGCAGGCCGAGCTCCTCGCCCTGGTAGACGTACGCCGAGCCGGGCAGCGCCAGCATCAGCAGGGCTGCGGCCCGCGCCCGGGCAAGGCCCTGCGCGCCGCCGCCGTACCGGGTGACGTGCCGTACCACGTCGTGGTTGGACAGCACCCACGTCGTCGGAGCCCCGACCGGGCGCATCGCGTCGAGCGAGTCGTCGATGGCGGAGCGCAGCGCGTCGGCGTCCCAGCCGGTGTTGAGGTAGTGGAAGTTGAAGGCCTGGTGCAGCTCGTCGGGGCGCAGGTAGAGGGCGGTGCGCTCGGCCGTCGGGGTCCATGCTTCGGCGACACCGATGCGGTCGCCGGCGTACTCGTCGAGGACGGTGCGCCAGGAGCGGTAGATCTCGTGGACGCCGTCCTGGTCGAAGAAGGGCAGCACCTGGTTGCCGAGGAGCTTCAGCTGCTCGTCGTGGCCGAGGTCGGGCAGGCCGGGGGCCTTGACCAGGCCGTGGGCGACGTCGATGCGGAAGCCGTCGGCGCCGAGGTCGAGCCAGAACCGCAGGATGGAGCGGAACTCGTCCTGGACGGCGGGGTGTTCCCAGTTGAAGTCGGGCTGTTCGGGGGCGAACAGGTGCAGGTACCACTCGCCGTCGGCGACGCGGGTCCAGGCGGGGCCGCCGAAGATGGACTCCCAGTCGTTCGGGGGCAGTTCGCCGCTCTCGCCGCGCCCGGTCCGGAAGTGGAAGCGTTCCCGCAGCGGGCTGCCGGGGCCTTCGCGCAGCGCCTGCTTGAACCATTCGTGCTGGTCGGAGCAGTGGTTGGGGACGAGGTCCACGATGATCCGCAGGCCGAGCTCATGCGCCTCGCGGATGACGGCGTCGGCGTCGTGCAGGGTGCCGAACATGGGGTCGATGGCGCGGTAGTCGGCGACGTCGTAGCCCGCATCGGCCTGCGGGGAGGCGTAGAAGGGGCTGAGCCAGACGGCGTCGACGCCGAGCTCCTTGAGGTAGGGCAGGCGGCTGCGGATGCCTTCGAGGTCCCCCATGCCGTCTCCGTTGGAGTCGGCGAAGCTGCGCGGATAGACCTGGTAGATCACCGCTTCTCTCCACCAACCGGGCCGCGTGCCGGTCGTGGTGGGGAGGCCACTGTCCGAAGTCAGTGCGTCGGCGAGGTGCTGGGTCATGTCGTCCTTGTGAGATCGGGCCGGGGGTGTGTGGGGGCAGGCGAGGGCTGGCCGGGGTGGTCAGCCCTTGGTCGCGCCTGCCGTCATCCCGGCGACGAGGTGACGCTGGGCGAAAACGAAGAAGATCGCCGCGGGGATGGCGATGAGGACCGAGGCGGCGCTCATCGCACCCCAGTTGGAGGTGTACTGCGTGACGAAGGTCTGCAGTCCGCCGGCCAGGGTGAGGTTCTCCTCGCCGACCATGAAGGCGGAGGCATAGGCGACTTCGCCCCAGGCGGTGATGAAGGCGTAGAAGCCGGTGACGGCCAGGCCCGGCTTGGCGAGCGGCAGGATGAGCCGCCAGAAGGTGCCGAAGGGGTTGAGCCCGTCGACGCGGCCGGATTCGTCGATCTCCACCGGGATGGTGTCGAAGAAGCCCTTCATCATCCAGGCGCAGAACGGCACGGCGATGGTGAGGTAGGTGATGATCAGGCCGATCGGCTGGTTGAGCAGGCCGAGGTCGCCCATCAGGTTGTAGAGCGGGACGATGAGGATCGCCATGGGGAACATCTGCGTGATGAGCAGGGTCCACATCAGCGGCTTCATCCCGGGGAACTTGAACCGGCTGACCGCGTATCCGGTGGTGGCGGCGATGAACACACCGAGGACGGTGGTGACGCCGGCGACCAGGACGGAGTTCCCGAACCAGCTGAGGAAGTGGCTCGACTCCAGCAGGTACCGGTAGTTGCCGAGGGTCGGTTCCTTGACGAAGTCGGTGGTGATCGCGTAGTCGGCGGGCTTGAGCGAGGTCAGCAGGATCCACAGCACCGGGAAGACGGCGATGACGGACGCGACGAGCAGGGTGAGGTGCAGGCCGGTGGAGGCGATCGGGGAGCGGGTGCCCCGCGGCCTCGCGGCTTTGGTGTCGGCGTTCGCAGTGGACATGGTCACCACACCTCTCCCTGCTTGCGCAGCGAGCGCCGGTAGACCAGCGCGAAGATCATGAGCAGGGCGAGGATCAGCACACCCCAGGTGGCCGAGCCGGCGAAGTCGCGCGGGCTGGCCACGAAGGCCTCCCGGAAGGCCTGGGTCACGAGGATCTCGGTGGAGTCGCCGGGTCCGCCCCGCGTCAGCAGGAAGATCACCGGGAACATGTTGAAGGTCCAGATGGTGGAGAGCAGGATCACCGTCATGCTGACCGAGCGCAGCCCGGGCAGGGTGATGTGCCGGAAGCGCTGCCAGGAGGTGGCGCCGTCCATCTCGGCGGCCTCGTAGAGCTCGCCGGGGATGGACTGGAGTCCGCCGAGCAGGGCGACCATCATGAAGGGGACGCCGAGCCAGACGTTGACGGCGATGACCGAGAACTTGGCCCAGGTCGGGTCGTCGAGCCACGGCACGCCGGCGATGCCGCCACCCTCCAGGAGCTTGTTGAGGATGCCGTTGTCGTGGTTGAAGAGGAACCGCCAGGCGAAGACGGAGACGAAGCCGGGCACGGCCCAGGGCAGGATGAGCGCCATCCGGTAGAAGGCGCGGCCCCGGAACTGCCGGTTGAGCATGTTGGCGAGGACCAGGCCGAGGGCGAAGGTGATGGACACGCACGCGACGGTCCACACCACCGTCCACACCAGCCGCTGCCAGAACACCGGGTCGCCGAGCACGGCCGTGTAGTTGTCCAGGCCGACGAACTCGTACGACGCCTCGATGGTGTTGGCGCCGATCGTGCGGGCGACGTTGCGCTCGTTGGCGTCGGTCAGCGACAGGTAGATCCCGCGGACCAGCGGCCACCCGACGATCACGCCGAGGACGAGGACCACCGGGGCGACCATGGCCCAGGCGTACCAGTGGGTGGCGAGAGCGCGCCTGATGCCGGTGCGGCTCCGGCCGCGGGCGGCGGTGGTCCCGTCGCCCGCGGCCTTCACCTGCGGCCGGCTGGTGTCAGCAGCAGCCATGGGTGTCGTTACTTCCAGCCCTTGAGGATCTTGCGGAACTCGACGCCGGCGGCCTTGGCGGCCTCGTCCGGGGTCGAGGTGCCGGTCATGGCCTTGGTCCACTGGACCTTCAGCGGCTCGAAGAGGCTGCCGTTCTCCGGGATCCAGGCGCGCTCGACGGCCTTGTCCACGGCGGGCTTGAAGAACTGGACCATCTCGTTGCCCTTGACGTCCGGCTGCTCGTAGGCGGCGGTCCGGGTGGGCAGCAGGCTCAGCTCCTTGGTCGCCTGCACCTGGACCTCCTGGGAGGTCATGTACTCGACGAAGGCGTGCGCGGCGGAGCGGTTCTTGGAACCGGCGTAGACGGCGAGGTCGTGTCCGCCCTGCGGGGCTCCCTGGCGGGCGGAGCCGGCCGGCACCGGCGCGATGCCCAGGTTCGCCTTGTCCGCGAACTGCTCGCCGGCGTAGGTGTCCTTCACCGCCCACGGGCCGTTGATCATCATCGCGACCTGGCCGCTCTTGAAGGCGGTCTGCTGGTTGACGTAGCCGTCGGTGGCGCTGGTGATCGCGGCGCCGGAGGTGATCAGGTCACGGGCGGCCTTGAAGGCCTTGACGCCCGCCTCGTTGTCGACGGTGACCGTCTTGGTCTTGGCGTCGACGAGGTCGCCGCCCTCGCCGTACAGGTACGGCAGGGACCAGTAGGAGTCGTCTCCGCGCAGGTAGAGGCCGGTCTTGCCGGTCTTGGCCTTGATCGCGGCGGCCGCGGTCTTGACCTCCTCCAGGTTCTTGGGGGGCTGGACGCCTGCGTCGGCGAGCATCTTCTTGTTGTAGAAGAGGCCGAGGGTGTCGATGACCTGCGGTACGGCGTAGGTCTTGCCCTCGTACTTGCCGCTGGCCGCGGCCTGCGGCAGGAACTCGGCGTCGACCTTCTTGACGGTCTCGGCGGGGACCTGGTCGAGGTAGCCGAGCGAGGCGAAGTCGGCGACCCAGCCGACGTCGGCGCGGATCACGTCGGGAGCCTCGGAGCCGCTGCTGAAGGCGTTCTTGACCTTGTTCTGCGCGTCGCCGTACGGGACGTTGACGTACTTGACGGTCACCTTCGGGTGCTTCGCCGTGAACGCTTCGGCGATCTTCTGGAAGCTGGCCTTCTCGGCATCGTTCGAGGTGTCCCACCACGTGACCGTGCCGGAGAGCTCCCCGCCGGCCTTGGTCTGGCCACCGTCGTCCTTGGTGTCACCGCCGCAAGCCGTCGCCGCGAGCGCCAGGGTCGCGACCAGCGCGGTGGCCGCTATGCCACGCCGCATATGAACTCCTTCGATGATCCCGGCCGCTCCCTCGCGGTCCCGAGTTGCCGAGAACCTAACAAGGCTGAAAGCCGTCCGAAAGAGCTTGCGGCAATTTTCTGCAAGGGGAGCTGATCGTTACATCCGTGTGTCCGTACGGTTGCCGCAGCTTGCTGTTAGTTCGAACCACCTTCGGGTGACCAGCCCCGCAACCACGGGGCATGTGGCGGCGTTGACCCCGATATGACCCATGAGCTGACCGCACCCCGGCTTGCAAGCGCTTCCAGCAAGACCGCCGCAAGCGCCGGCTGGTGGCGCGATGCCGTCATCTACCAGGTGTACGTACGGTCCTTCGCGGACAGCGACGGCGACGGCGTCGGCGACCTGCGCGGGGTGCGCTCGCGCCTGCCGCACCTGGCCCGGCTCGGGGTCGACGCCGTGTGGCTCACCCCCTTCTACGTCTCGCCCCAGGCGGACGGCGGCTACGACGTGGCCGACTACCGGGCCGTCGACCCGCTCTTCGGGGACCTCTCCGACGCCGACGAGCTGGTCCGTGCCGCACACGCGCTCGGCCTGCGGGTGATCGTGGACGTGGTCCCCAACCACACCTCCGATCAGCACCCCTGGTTCAGGCAGGCCCTCGCCGACCCGGCCGCCCGGGCGCGCTACCACTTCCGCCCCGGCCGCGGCCCCGGCGGGACCCTGCCGCCCAACGACTGGGAGTCCGTCTTCGGCGGGCCGGCCTGGACCCGGGCTCCCGACGGCGCCTGGTACCTGCATCTCTTCGCCCCCCAGCAGCCTGACCTCAACTGGGAGCACCCCGAGGTCGCCGAGGAGTTCGCGTCCGTCCTGCGCTTCTGGCTCGACCTCGGCGTCGACGGCTTCCGCATCGACGTGGCCCACGGCATGGTCAAGGCCCCCGGCCTGCCCGACATCGGGCACGGCGCCCAGGCCACCCTGATCGGCACCGAACCGCTCCCCTTCTTCGACCAGGACGGGGTCCACGAGATCCACCGCGCCTGGCGGCGGCTGCTCGACTCCTACGAGGGGCCGCGCATCGGCGTCGCGGAGGCCTGGGCGCCGAGCTCCGAGCGGCTCGCCCTGTACGTGCGCTCCGACGAGATGCACCAGGCCTTCAACTTCCGCTTCCTGAACTGTCCGTGGGACACCACCGCGATGCGCACCGTGATCGACGAGTCACTGGCCGCGACCGCCTCCGTCGGCGCCACCACCACCTGGGTGCTGTCCAACCACGACGTGGTCCGGCACGTCACCCGCTACGGCGGCGGCCCGCAGGGCCTGGCCCGGGCCCGGGCCGCGGCGCTGCTGATGCTCGCCCTGCCCGGGTCGGCGTACCTCTACCAGGGCGAGGAGCTCGGCCTGCCCGAGGTGGCGGACCTCCCCGACGCCGTCCGCCAGGATCCCGCCTTCCGCCGCACCGCCGGGCAGGAGGGGCTGCGCGACGGCTGCCGCATCCCGCTGCCCTGGTCCGGCGAGGAGCCCCCGTACGGATTCGGCCCGGGCGGCACCTGGCTCCCGCAGCCCCGGAACTGGGCCCCGCTGAGCGTCGCCGCGCAGACCGGAGACCCGCACTCCACCCTGGAGCTGTACCGGGCCGCCCTGGAGCTGCGCCGGGCGCTGCCGGGCCTCGGCTCGCCCGACGCGGGTCCGCTGGCCTGGCTGCCCGCGCCGGAGGGGCTGCTGCTGTTCACCCGGCCCGGCTTCGCGTGCAGCTTCAACAGCCGACCCGAACCGGTCGAAATGGCCTCGCCGGGGCGGCCCGTACTCTCCAGCGCACCCGTGGAGACCGACGGGCGCACCGTCCTTCTTCCCCCCGATTCGTGCACCTGGTGGGCTTTGTAGCGTGCGACCGGTACAGTCCAATCCCGTGACCGCACGGCTAGCCGACATCGCAGCCCAGGCGGGGGTCAGCGAAGCCACAGTCAGCCGCGTGCTCAACGGCAAGCCCGGCGTGGCCGCGGGCACCCGCGAATCCGTGCTGGCCGCGCTCGACGTGCTCGGCTACGAGCGACCCGTGAAACTCCGCCAGCGCAGCGCGGGCCTCGTCGGCCTGATAACGCCCGAGCTGGACAATCCGATCTTCCCGGCGCTCGCCCAGGTCATCGGGCAGGCCCTGACCCGGCAGGGGTACACGCCGGTGCTGGCCACGCAGACGCCCGGCGGGTCCACCGAGGACGAGCTGACCGAGATGCTCGTCGACCGCGGCGTCTCCGGCATCATCTTCGTCTCCGGCTTGCACGCCGACACGACGGCCGACATGGGCCGCTACGACCAACTGCGCGCGCAGGGCGTCCCGTACGTCCTCATCAACGGGTTCTCCGACAAGGTGCAGGCGCCCTTCGTCTCCCCCGACGACCGGGCCGCGATGCAGCTCGCGGTGACCCATCTGACGGCGCTCGGGCACAGCCGGATCGGCCTCGCCGTCGGGCCGAAGCGGTTCGTGCCCGTGCTGCGCAAGATCGAGGGCTTCCGGCTCGGGATGAAGGAGCGGCTCGGAATCGACGAGGCCGAGGTGGAGGAGCTCATCCAGCACTCCCTCTACTCCCTGGAGGGCGGGCAGGCCGCCGCGGCCGCGCTCATCGCCCGGGGCTGCACCGCCATCGTGTGCGCGAGCGACATGATGGCGCTCGGGGCGATC
Source organism: Streptomyces sp. NPDC044571 (assembly GCF_040647115.1). Classification (NCBI taxonomy): domain Bacteria; kingdom Bacillati; phylum Actinomycetota; class Actinomycetes; order Kitasatosporales; family Streptomycetaceae; genus Streptomyces; species Streptomyces sp. NPDC044571. Next base: position 85,713 of record NZ_JBEZBN010000026.1, on the reverse strand, counting down.
CGGGCAGCCCGCCAGCAGGGGCTGCGGGTGCCGCAGGACGTCTCGGTCGTCGGCTTCGACGACTCCCCTCTCATAGCGTTCACCGATCCGCCGCTGACCACCATCCGGCAGCCGGTGCAGGCCATGGGACAGGCGGCGGTGCGCACGCTCCTGGAGGAGATCGGCGGTACGCCCGCCCCGCACAGCGAGTTCGTCTTCCTGCCGGAGCTGGTGGTCCGCGGATCCACCGCTTCCGGGCCACGGCAGCGCCGGGGCGCCTAGCGGGGGCGTGGGGGGACGGCGCGCCGGACGGCGTAGCGCGCCGGACCACAAGGGCCGTAGGGGAGCGTAGGGGGACGTAGGGGAACGTCTCGTCCCCAGGGGTGAGCGGCTGCGCTCAAGACCGTCCCGAGGGATGATCGGAGGCAGGAAGCCATCTGGCAGACTCTCTCCCCATGGGTGAAGCGAGCGTGAAGGCACTGGAAACCCGGACGGATGTCTCGTCACCCCCCGTGATCGGGACGGAGACCCCCGAGCCGGGCGCCGAGCGCACCCTCGTGTCCCGCCTGCGGGCCCCGCGCAGGCCCCGGATCTGGTTCGAGATCCTGCTCATCGCGGTCAGCTACTGGACGTACTCGCTGATCCGCAACGCGGTGCCGGAACAGAAGGCGGCCGCCCTCGGGAACGCCGACTGGATCTGGAGCGTCGAGCGCACCCTCGGCATCGCCGTGGAACAGTCGGTCAACCACGCCGTCAACTCGGTGACCTGGCTGATCGTCGGCATGAACTACTACTACGCCACGCTCCACTTCGTGGTGACGCTCGGCGTGCTCGCCTGGATCTACCGGTTCCATCCGGGGCGGTACGCCGCCGCCCGCCTCGTCCTGTTCGCCACCACGGGCGTGGCGCTGCTCGGCTACTACTTCTTCCCGCTGGCGCCGCCCCGGCTGATGAACGGCGGCCGCTTCGTGGACACCGTGCTGGTCCACCACACCTGGGGCTCGATGGCCTCCGGCAACCTCAAGCACATGTCGAACCAGTACGCCGCCATGCCGTCCATGCACATAGGGTGGTCGCTCTGGTGCGGCGTGACCGTCTTCGCGGTGGCGTCGGCGCCCTGGGCCCGGATCCTGGGCCTGCTGTACCCGACGGCCACGCTGGTCGTCATCGTGGCCACGGCGAACCACTTCTGGCTGGACGCTGCGGGCGGCATGCTGTGCCTGTCCTTCGGCTACGGGGTCTCGCGGGCCTGGTACGGCCACCTCCCCCACCGCCTGCCCCGCCACCCCCTCAGCACGGACCACCACCCGGCGACGGCGGCCCTGCTGAACCGCTTCCGCACGCGCGGCTAGCGACTACTGCTCCCCCAGGGCCATCCACTTCCCCGGCGTCGCCAGCGGCTCGAACCCCGCCCGGGCGTAGACGGCGTGCGCGTCGGCGGTGGCCAGCAGCACCCGGCGCAGCCCGTACGGGGCCAGGTGGGCGCAGACCGCGTCGACGAGGGCGCCGCCGAGCCCCTTGCCCCGCGAGCCGGGATCGACGTACACGTCGCAGAGCCAGGCGAAGGTGGCCCGGTCGGTGACGACGCGCGCGTAGCCGAGCTGGGCACCGGAGACGGCGTCGTACGCGCCGAAGTTCAGGGATCCCGCGATGGCCTGGTCCTGCTTCTCCCGGGTGCGGCCGAGGGCCCAGTACGCGTCCTGCGACAGCCAGCGGTGAACCAGCGCGGCGTCGAGCCGGTCGGGGTCGGCGGAGATCTCCCAGCCGTCGGGCAGCACGGTGTTCGCAGTGTCCATCGCGCCATCCAATCAGCGCCGATCCGCGCCGGCCACCGGATATCCGTGCGCGGCATGCCGCCCCGGTTGGCGGTGCTGCCTACGGTCAGGAAGTTGGAGTGGCTATGGCATCGTGCGTACCCCTTGCGTACTTTGCCGGCATCGACGTCCTGTGGCGGAACCCCCATCTGCCCACCACGCGTACTGGAAGGTGAAGCGGCACGTTGCCGCCTCGGCGTGTAGGCCTTTCCCAGGAGGGACGCCATGGGCACGACACGAGGTCCCGGAGGCAGTGGCGCGGGAGGCAGTGGCGCGGCCCGGACCCGCAGGACGAGGTCTGCGGGAGAGAAGGTCGCCATCATCACGGGCGTGAGCACCGCGCTCACGGCCCTCATCGCTGCGCTCGTGACCGGTCTGTTCGGCCTCACCGACAGCAGCAAGAGCGACGAAGGACCGAAACCGTCGCCTTCTGGCAGCACGCAGCCGGCACAGCCGTCACCGCAGGAATCGCGTCCCCCGATCGAGTGCGAGGGGGAACGCGTCAATCTCGAAGCACCCACCGACGTGGGTCCGACGTACGACCTCATCGTGACGGCCAGCTGCCCCCCTGTGTCAGGCGAGAAGTACTACCTCATCGCAGCATTGGCCGACGTGGGCCGCCCCGGTACTGAACATCCTCTCTACTGCCGCGCCGGGCGGCTCGACGGCAAGGTGGGCACCCAGGCCTACGAACAGGACTTGCACAAAGCCACCGTCGGCTCGGCTCGCACTGTTTACGTGCTGAGCGTCAACGCACAGGAGGAGCGAGAGCTGATCAGCAACACCACCGAGGGCAAATGCACCATGCAACTCCCGGACAATGCCGACAAGGTGTCCGGAAGCATCCGCGTAAAGCGGGGCTGGTAGCCCAAGGCGTAGGGTTTGGCCCCAGCACCGATCAGTGCTGGGCCGGACTCACATGTCATCACGCCTCCCGCTGCTCACGGTGACCGGTGATGGCCTCATCGCCGCGAGGTGATCGCAGAGAAACGGCCTCAGGCGCCGTAGAAGAGGTCGTCGACCACGGCGCGGGCGCGGCGGGTGGTGCGGCGGTAGTCGTCCAGCATTTCGCCGACCGTGCCCTCCGCGTAGCCGAGGTAGCGGCCGACGGCGGACAGTTCGCGGGCTTCCGAGGGGAAGGTGTCGCCGGCGCGGCCGCGGACCAGCATGACGGCGTTGCGGACGCGGGTGGCGAGCACCCAGGCCTCGTCCAGGATCTGTGCCTCCTCCGCCGGGATCAGCCCGGCGGCCTGGGCGGCGGCGAGGGCCTCGCGGGTACGGGTGGTGCGCAGGGAGGGCTGCGACCAGGCGTGCCGCATCTGGATCAGCTGGACGGTCCACTCGACGTCGCTGAGGCCGCCGCGGCCGAGTTTGGTGTGCAGGGTGGGGTCGGCGCCGCGGGGCAGGCGTTCCGATTCCATGCGGGCCTTGAGCCGGCGGATTTCGCGGACCGCGTCGTCGCCGAGGCCTTCCTCCGGGTAGCGCAGCGGGTCGATCAGGTCGATGAAGCGGCGGCCGAGGTCGAGGTCGCCGGCGACCGGCTCGGCGCGCAGCAGGGCCTGGCTCTCCCAGGTCAGGGCCCAGCGCCGGTAGTACGCGGCGTACGAGGACAGGGTGCGCACGAGGGGGCCGGAGCGGCCTTCGGGGCGCAGGTCGGCGTCGATGAGCAGCGGCGGGTCCGCGGTGGGGAGTTGGAGCAGGCGGCGCATCTCGGCGATGACGGTCTGGGCGGCCTTGGCGGCTTCCTGCTCGTCGACGCCCTCGCGGGGTTCGTGGACGAACAGGACGTCGGCGTCGGAGCCGTAGCCGAGTTCGTGCCCGCCGAAGCGGCCGACGCCGATGATGGCGAAGCGGGTGGGCAGGGTCTCGCCCCAGTGGTCGCGTACGGCGGCGCGCAGGGCTCCGGCGATGGTGGCCGCGGTGAGGTCGGAGACGGCGCTGCCGACCCGGTCGACGAGGGCGCCGGGATCCTCCTCGGCCGGGCTGTCCTCAGTACCGTAGGAGCCGATGATGTCGGCCGCGGCGGTACGGAACAGCTCGCGGCGGCGTACTCCGCGGGCGGCTGCGACGCCCGCTTCGGCGCTGTCGGCGCGGCCGACGGCGGCGAGCACCTCCTGCTCCAGGGCCTCCAGGGTGCGGGGCTGGAGCCCTTCGGGGTCGCCGAGCAGGGCGACGGCCTCGGGGGCGCGCATCAGCAGGTCGGGGGCGAGGCGGCCGGCGGACAGGACGCGGGCCAGGTTCTCGGCGGCGGCGCCCTCGTCGCGCAGCAGCCGCAGGTACCAGGGGGTCTTGCCGAGGGCGTCGGAGACCTTGCGGAAGTTCAGCAGGCCGGCGTCGGGGTCGGCGGAGTCGGCGAACCAGCCGAGGAGGACCGGGAGCAGGGTGCGCTGGATGGCGGCCTTGCGGGTGACTCCGGAGGCGAGGGCCTCCAGATGGCGCAGGGCCGAGGCCGGGTCCGCGTAGCCGAGGGCTTCGAGGCGCTGTCCGGCGGCGCGCGGCGAGAGCCGGGCCTCGCCGGGGGCGAGCTGGGCGACGGCGTCGAGCAGCGGCCGGTAGAAGAGCTTCTCGTGGAGGCGGCGGACCACGGAGGCGTGCCGGCGCCAGGCCTTGGTGAGCTCGGCGACGGGTTCGGTGCGCAGGCCGAGAGAGCGGCCGAGGCGGCGCAGGTCGGCCTCGTCCTCGGGGACGAGGTGGGTGCGGCGCAGCCGGTAGAGCTGGATGCGGTGCTCCATGGCGCGCAGGAAGCGGTACGCGTCGCCGAGCTGGGCGGCGTCCGCGCGGCCCACGTAGCCGCCGGCGGCGAGGGCCTGGAGGGCGTCGAGGGTGGTGCGGGAGTGCAGGCCGGCGTCGCTGCGGCCGTGGACGAGCTGGAGCAGCTGGACGGCGAACTCGACGTCGCGCAGGCCGCCGGGGCCGAGTTTCAGTTCGCGGTCTACCTGGGAGGCGGGGATGTTGTCGACGACGCGGCGGCGCATCTTCTGGACGTCGGCGACGAAGTTCTCGCGCTCGGCGGCCTGCCAGACGAGCGGCGTTATGGCGTCGATGTACTGGGCGCCGAGGTCGGGGTCGCCCGCCACGGCGCGGGCCTTGAGCAGGGCCTGGAACTCCCAGGTCTTCGCCCAGCGCTGGTAGTAGGCGAGGTGGGAGGAGAGGGTGCGGACCAGGGGGCCGTTGCGGCCCTCGGGGCGCAGGTTCGCGTCGACGGGCCAGATGGTCCCCTCGACGGTGGTCTCGGAGCAGATCCGCATGAGGTGGGAGGCGAGGCGTGTGGCGGCCTGGATCGCCTTGGCCTCGTCGGCGCCGTTGGCGGCGTCGCCGACGAAGATCACGTCCACGTCGGAGACGTAGTTCAGCTCGTTGCCGCCGCACTTGCCCATCGCGATGACGGCGAGCCGGCACTGCGCGGCGTCCTGGGGGGCGGCGGCGCGGGCGATGCGCAGGGCCGCCCGGAGCGTGGCGGTGGCGAGGTCGGCGAGCTCGGCGGCGGTCTCGGCGAGGTCGATGGTGCCGCAGACGTCGCGGGCGGCGATCGAGAGCAGGCAGCGGCGGTAGGCCACGCGCAGGGCGATGGGGTCGTGGGCCTGGGCCAGCCCGAGCTCGAACTCGGCGAGGCCGGGGTGCAGGTCGGCGGCCTCGTAGGTGACGAGGGCGTGCCAGTCGCGGGGGTGGCGGGCGAGGTGGTCGGCGAGGGCCTCGGAGGCGCCGAGGACGCCGAGGAGGCGGTCGCGGAGCGGTTTGGCGCTGACGAGGGTGTCGAGGAGGACGGGCCGCTCCTCCTCGCTCTGCGCCTCGGCGAGCCGGACGAGGCCGAGCAGGGCCAGATCGGGGTCGGCTGTGGCCGCGAGGGCGTCGAGCAGCACGGGATCGGTGCGTACGGAGGCGAGCGCGGCGGAGTCCAGCAGCCGGGCGGCGGCCGAGGGGTCGGTGAAGCCGCTGCGCAGCAGCCGGATGAAGGTGCTGCTCCTGCGTCCCGGGACTGTCATCCCGCCGCCCTCCCGCGTACGTCGCCGCCACTGGCCTGGCCTGCCTGAACTGAGCCTAGCCGGAGCAGGCGTTCGACTCACCGGGGCATGGGACTGCGTATCATGAGGCGGATTATCTGCTTATCCGACCACTTACTCTGACTGCTCGTTCGCTCGCTCCCCTGTTCACCACGGAAGGCTTTCGCGGCCTCCGGCGGGGCCGCCCCCCGCTCGACCGGCCCCGAGGAACCAGATGCCCGACGGATCCCAGCCCTGGCTGTCCGGCCCCACCTGGGACCCCTCGACCCCGGCCCCCGCGCCGCAGCCGCCCGCGCCGCCGGTCGATCCCTCCTGGCCCCCCGCCCCGCCCGGCCACCCGGCCCCCCAACACGGCGCCGCCTGGGGCGGCCCGGCGGTACCGTCTGCGCACGGCTGGATCCCTGAACAGGCCGCCCGGCACTTCGCCCCACCGCACGGCCCGCACGGGGGCGGCCAGACGCCGCCGCCCGCACACGCCTGGGCTCCCGGTCCGGACGGCGCCCAGGGCGTCCCGCCGCACGCCGACGCCTGGGGCGGCCCGGACGGGGCGCCCGCGCACGGCTGGGTCCCTCAGCAGGCCGCCGGGCACTTCGCCCCACCGCACGGCCCGCACGAGGGCAGCCAGACGCCGCCGCCCGCACACGCCTGGGCTCCCGGCCCCGTCCCGCCGCAGGCCGGCCCGTGGGACGGCACGGCCGTGCCCTCGCACCCCGCACACCTGCCCGGCGGCGCCGCATCTGACGCCGCGTCCGCCCCCGGCTCGGCGGAGGCGCCCTGGCAGCACGCTCCGGGCGGCCCGCACGCTCCCGCCCCGCACACCGGCGCTCCCGGTCCCCGCGGCGCCGACGGCCACCGCACCGTCCCGGCCCCGCGCCGGCCCGACCACGACGTACGCGGCCCGGGCCGCCCCGGCGTGCCCGGAACCGAGGCTCCGGGCGCGGCGCAGCCGTCCGGGCCGGTGGGCCCGGCCGCGCCCGCCGGCTCCGCCGTGCCGCCCGCCCGGCGCGGCGACGGCGGACGCGGCTCCCGGCGCCAGGGCGCGGCCGAGCCCGGCCGGGCCAGGGCGGCGGGCCGCACCGACGCCGCCGGGCCCGCGCGGGCCCGTACCGCCCGCGGCGGCGGCCAGGCCGCGGCCCGGTCGCGCCGGTCGGAGGAGGGGCGGCAGCGGCGGTGGGGACGGGTCGTCAAGGCCGTCGGGTTCTGCGCCTCCGTCACCGCCGCCGGCATGCTCCTGCTCCGCGGCAACGAGGCCGTGGCCGCGCTCGCCGCCCGGCCCGCCCCCACCCCCAGGGCCACCGTGGCGCCCGTCGAGGCCCCCGACCCGGGCAGCGTCGTGCAGATCGTCGCGCACCCCGACGACGACCTGTACTTCATGAACCCGGACCTGCGCTATTCCCTGCTCACCGGCCACCCCGTCACCACGGTGTACCTCACCTCCGGCGAAGCCGACGGCGTCAACGCCGTCGAGGCCAAGCAGGCCACCACCCCGCCCAACAAGCCCGCTTACGCCGAGGCCCGCCAGAACGGCATCCGCGCCGCCTACGCCCAGATGGCCACCGGCGACCGCACCAGCGCCTGGAAGCGCACCGCCGTCCCGACCAAGGGCGGCGGTCAGGCCGAGCTCGACGTCCTCGTCGCCAAACCCCAGGTCCAGCTGGTCTGGCTGCAGCTGCGCGAGGCCGGCAGCGTCTACGACTACGCCCCCGACAGCCTGCACGGCCTGTGGGACGACAAGGTCCCCCGCCTGGAGTCGATGCTCGCCTCCGGCAGCCCGGTCAAGCAGCGGTTCTCGTACGGCAGGGAGCAGCTCGTCCGAACCCTCGTCGGCCTCCTTGAGCAGTACCGGCCGACCACCGTCCGCTCCCAGGACCCCACCCCCGGCCGGTTCCCCGACACCAAGCGGTACACCGACCACCAGGACCACTTCTACGGCGCCCGCTTCGTGCAGGCGGCCCTCGCGGCCTACGCCAAGGACGCGAAGGACCGCCCGCACTTCGCGGTGCAGAACTACCTCGGCTACTTCAACGGCTCGCTGCCCAGCGCCCTCGACCCGGCCGAGGCCAAGGAGAAGCTGGACATCCTGGGCGTCTACGCCTGGCTCGACAAGCAGAACCACTGCGGCAGCACCGCCGGCTGCGGCGACCTCAAGGTGGCGGACCACCCCGAGGGCAACCACTGGACCTCGACCGTCAACTACGCCCGCGGCACCGGCACCTCCTGGCTGACCTCCGACCAGGCGTACGGCCTGTGGGCCTTCAAGGTGCTCGACGGCCAGGTCGCCGTCTGGCACCGGGCCGGCCTCCTCGGGGGCTGGAGCGGACCGCGCCTGCTCCCCGGCACCGGCATGGACCCCGGCATCTCCACGGTCACCCTGCCCGGCGGCCGGATCGCCGCCTTCGGCACCCGGACCTCTCTCGGCGCCCGGGCCGCCGACTACCGGCGCGAGGTCGTGTACGCGGTCCAGAAGGCCCCGGGCTCCGAGGAGTTCGGCGAGTGGCAGTCCCTGGGCACGCCCGAGGCCGCCGACGAGAACTGGACCTCCGACATCAGCGGCCCCGCCGTGTCCGTGGACGGCGGCGGGCAGCTCGCGCTGTACGTACGCGACGGCGCGTCCACCCTGCGCGGCCGGGTGCAGCAAGCGAACGGCAGCTGGGGCCCGTGGGAGCAGTACGGCGGCACCGACCTGCACGGCACCCCGGTCACCGCCACGGACGGCGCCGGGCGGCGGATGGTGTTCGCGAGCACGACCAAGACGGTGACCGGCTGGGCGCAGCCCCAGCCGGGCGCCCCACTGGGCCGGGCCACCGCCACGGGGCTGCCGGACACCACGCTCCCGCTGACGGCGGAGGGCCGCGAGGGCGGTGTACGGCTGTGGTTCCGCAAGCCGGGCTCGGGCAACGTCCGTACCGCGCTGGTCACCGCCGACGGCGGACTGAAGGTGAACCACCTCACCGACCTCGGCGGGCTCCAGGGCTTCGGCTCGGTGACGGCGAGCGGGCACGTCCTGGCGGGCCGCACGGCGGGCGGACAGCTCGGCTCGGACCTCGGCCCGAGCCGGCCGTGGGCGCGGTCGGAACTCATGTTCGTGGGGGCGCCGTCCTCCACGATGACCGGGAGGACCATGGTCAGCCTGGCCGTGCTGGGGCTCGACGCGCGGCTGTACGTGACCTCTTCGGCGGACGAGGCGAACGCCCGCCTGGCCCCATGGCAGCCGGTGGGGCCGCGCAATACCGCACCCTGACCCGGCGCAACGAGGCCAACGCCCCCCACGCAAGCCCCATGTGACTCGCCGGATGCCCCGTACGTCCACATGCCGGGCACGTACCCGTATCAAACCGGCGCACGGCACAATCACATCCGGTCGTTTTCGGAAAGCAGGAGTCATCGAGGAAATCGGTGAACCAAGTCCCCCGATTTGGCCTCTCACTGACTGCTCAGCGGTTTTTCCCGCCCGGAACGACCCCAAGGCGTGACCGATGCCGATTGCCCGTCGCCGCTTCCTCCTCGCGGCCCTGCTTCCCGTGCTGACCGTCGGTGCCACCGGCGTGCTCGCCGTCGCCACCGGCGAGCAGACGTCCGCCGAGGCCACCCAGGAGAAGAACCCGGCCGCCGCGCTCCCGGCGAGCGTCACCGCGGGATCGGTCGTCCAGGTCGTCGCCCACCCCGACGACGACCTGTTCTTCATGAACCCCGACCTCAGCCGCTCCCTCACCGCCGGCACCCGGCTCACCACTGTCTACCTCACCTCCGGCGAGGCCGACGGCCGCAACGAGGCCCACGGCGCCGACGCCCGCGACCCGGAACAGCCCGCCGACCGCGCCCACTACGCGGAGGCCCGGCAGAACGGCATCCGGTCCGCCTACGCCCAGATGGCCACCGGCGACCGCACCAGCCCGTGGCGGCGTACGGTCATACCCACCGCGGGCGGCGGGGCGGCCGAGCTGGACGTCCTCATCGCCCGGCCGCAGGTCAGCCTGGTCTGGGTGCAGCTGCGCGAGGCCCGCAATCCCACGGCGGACAATCCGGACAGCCTGCGCGGCCTGTGGAACGGCCGGATACCCGCGCTCGGCGCCCAGCTGAGCTCCGGCACCCCGGTCCGGCAGGACTACGCGTACACCAAGGACCAGGTGATACGGACGATAGCCGGGCTCCTGGACCGCTTCCGGCCGACGACGATACGCATGCAGGACCCGACGCCCGGCCGCTACCCGGAGACCGGCAAGTACACCGACCACCAGGACCACATGTACGGCGCCCGCTTCGTGCAGGCCGCCCTCGCCTCGTACGCCGCGCAGGTCGCCGACCGCCCGCGGTTCTCGGTGCAGAACTACCTCGGCTACCACAACGGCAGCCTCCCGCACGCGCTGGACCCGCAGACCGCCGAGACGAAGACCGGCTACCTCAGGACCTACGCCTGGCAGGACCACCAGAACTACTGCGGCAGCCCCTCCGGCTGCGGCGACCGCAAGGTCGCGGGCAGCCCCACCGGCCGCAACTGGGCCCAGTCCCTGCGCTACGCCCGCGCCGACACCACCTCCTGGCTGGTGGAGGGCACCCCCGGCCGGCTCTACGCCTTCGCCGCCCTGGACGGCCAGATGGCCGTCTGGACCCGACAGGGCCGTACGGGCGGCTGGACCGGCCCGGCCCTGCTCCCCGGCACCGGCATCGACCCGGGCGCGAGCACCGCCCGCCTCCCCGACGGGCGCGTCGCCGTCCTCGCCACCCGTACGGCCTTCGTCGCCGCGCCGGCCGACTACCGGCGCGAGGTCGTGTACGCCGTCCAGGCCGCGCCGAACGGCCCGTTCGGGCCGTGGCAGTCGCTCGGCACACCGGAGACGGCGGACGAGGAGGGCACCTCCTCGATCAGCGCGCCGTCGGCGGCCGTGGACCCGCAGGGCCGCCTGGCCGTCTACGTCCGGGATTCCCGCCGCGCCCTGCGCGTCCGCGAGCAGCAGCCGGACGGCGGCTTCACGCCCTGGCAGCGCCTGGGCGGCGACGACCTGCAGGGCGACCCGGTCACGGCGGTCGACGCCGCGGACCGCCGCCACGTCTACGCCACCACCAGCAAGACGGTCCTGGCCTGGACGGCGCCCGCCCCGGGCGCCCCCCTCCAGGGCCCCTTCCCCACCGGGCTGCCCGCGACCACCGTCCCGCTGACGGCGGTCCCGGAGGGCTCGGGCGTCCGGCTCTACTTCCGCCGGCCCGACTCGGGGGTCGTACGCACCGTCCTGGTCACGGCGGGCTCGGGCAAGCCGCAGCTCTCCAGCATCTCGGAGGCCGGCGGCCGGGCGGGCTACGGCGCGGTCAGCGTCGCGGGCCGCCTGCTGTCGGGCCGCGCGGACACCGGCACCATCGCCGCGACGGGCCTCGGCGGGCCGCCGGCGTGGACGGAGTCCCGGATGCTCTACGTGGGCGCCCCCTCAAGCGTCCTGGAACCGGCGGGCGCCACGACGACGGCGGTCCTCGGCCTGGACGCCGAACTCCACGTCACCACCACTCCCCCGGCCACCCCGGACCCCCACCACACCACCTGGCACCGCGCGGTCCCCACCCCCTGACCCACACGGAGGCGGCCCCGCGGCAACCAGCGCGCCGGGGCCGCGGCAGACCCGCCCCAGTGGCAGCATCGCCGTGGTCCGACCCGACGACGGCAGGGGCGCCATGAAGGATGCCGCAGATCTGATCAACGCACTGACCGCACTGGCGTGGCCGCTCATCGTCGGCGTGGTGGTGTGGCGCCTGTTCCCGATCATCAAGAAGATCGTCCGGACCCGGGGGTTCACCGTCAAGGTCGCGGGCGCGGAGCTGTCGGTGCAGGCGATCTCGGAACAGCTGGTGCGGACGACGTCCCAGATCCAGAGCAAACTGGCCTCGATCAGCACCACCACCCCGGCCGGTGCGGCCGAGTGGGAGGAACTCCCGGCCCGGGCCCTGCGCCGAGTCCTCTGGGTGGACGAGCAACCCGCGGACCACGCCTACGAGACCGCGCAGTTGCAGGCCCTGGGCGTGGAGGTGGTGCAAGCCACCTCGATCCGCGAGGCGGTCGCGGCCGTCCCGGCCGCCGTACCGCCGTTCGACGCGGTCCTCTCCGACCTGGACCGCACCCAGGACGACGGCTTGGACCTCGCCCGGGAGCTCCGCGCACGCGGGGAGGAGGTACCACTGTTCGTGTACACCTCCCCGCAGGCGGCTGCCAGGAAGACCGAAATCCTGGCAGCCGGCGCCACCGGCCTGGCCACCACGTCGACGGCCCTGTTCGAACTACTCCGCGGAGTCGGCTCCTTCCCCCGCACGACCGACTAGGCCTACGCGGTTTTGAACGCGGCAGCCGCGAATGCCTTCCGTACGTTCAGGGCCACTCCCCTCGGGAATCCGCTCATACGTCCGCCGACGACGAGGGACCGTTGACGGGCGTCGTCACCGCGACGCGCACCGCGCCGGTGGTCGAGGCCGCGACTTGTACGACCGTGCGCTCTTCGGGGTGGCCGGCGACGACGGCCGGGGTGCCCTCAAGCGTCGGCATGTGGCGTACCTTCCACCCCGCGCTCTGGAAGTACTCCTGCACGCGCGCCAGGGCCCGTACCCTCTCGTCCTCCGGCAGCGGCTCGGTCGACCAGGTGTGGTGAACCGAGGTCCCGAACTCCTCCCGGACCGTGCTGAGGCCTTCCCCGGGCTGCGTGGGCGCCGACCCGACGCCCAGGGCGTCGTAGATCCGGCTGGAGTGGCCGAGGGCGCGGCGCGTGGCGGGGTCGTCGGTCTGCGGGGTTTCGAACGCGGCAGGGTCGGCCGTGGTCGCCTTACCCGGCGGGAGGAAGCAGGGCGAGATCACCTTGAGGGTGGCGAGGCCTTCGCCCTTGGCGCGGTCAACGACCCCGGTGATGCCTTCCATCCAGAAGTCATCGGGCTCCGTGCGCATACTGACCCAGGGAAAGGGACCGGACATGTCCTCTTCGTCCGACGAGTTGTACTTGTATCCCTGCTTCAACCAGGCATCCCGCGCCTGCAGCACCAGGTTCTTGGCCTCGGACCCCGGAACACCGGTGAGCTTGTAGAAGAGGGTGACCTGTAGGCGGTCGTCAGGACCGTGGTCGTCTCTGGCGATGCAGGGGCCAATGGTCGCGGGGCCGGTACGCTCCAGCGTCGGCTTGGGAGACATGGTGTCCACCGCCTGGTGGATGATCTGTTCTGCCCGGTCGGTCGCTTGCTGCTCGTTCATCGTGACCTGCTTCGCCGTCTCTCCGTCGTCTTCCTGTGCCCCGCACGCGGTCACCATGACCGTCAAGGCCAGCAGTGCAGCGGCCGGGAATGCCTTCCGTGGATTCACGGCCGTCCTCCGGTGACGATGTTTGCCAGGCTTCTGAGGGGCTTGTTGTCCCAGTACTGGGAGTGTGCGGGCATCATCTCCCAGTCCGCACCCGGCAGCCTCCCGTCGGGAACCTTGAAGACCTGGCCCCCGAAGTCGTCGGAGGTCGGGTCGGTTCCGTGGATGATCGTGTGGTCGTCGAAGAGATCCCAGTAGGCCTTGGGGCTGAGTGGGTCCCGGGCCGGGGGCGGGGCGGCGTTGATGAGGTCGTTCTTGGCCGTGGCCGCGAAGACGTGGTCCGGCGGGATGTTCAGGTCCTTCGCCTGATCCACTCCCACGCCCGGGCTGCCCACCATGATCGCGTTCTCGACCGGCAGGTCCACGTGCATGCTCATCGTCTCGCCGACGACCAAGGACCCGTAGCTGTGGCCCAGGAGCGTCTGCTTCACGCCGCCTTCGCGGTGATTGGCTTCCTCGATCCCCTGGATGAAGTTGCCGAACGGCTCCTTCGCCTGGTCGGCCCACTTGGTCTCCGTCGCATCGGTCATGATGCCCTGCGGGGCGTCGTAACCGAGCCACACGATCGACGCCGTCTTCCGGGAGGCGTCGGTGGCTTCTGCCTGCGCCTGGAGACGCTCGGCCCTGCCGATGTCCCCGTCGATGGACTCAAGTTTCGCGAACGTCCCCGGCACGTACGTCACCACGTTGTCGGCGGTGTCCGGATTTCCGATGGAGACGATGGCGCGCCCCATGTCCTTGCCGTCGAATCCGAGCAGATAGGGGCGATTGCTCTCGCTCGTGTAGCTGTCGAAACGTTTCTGTATGGCATCCATGCCCTTGTAGCCGTTCTCGATCTGCTTCCTCTTCTCCTCCCACTCCTTCCACTCCTCGGTCGGGACCATCGCGCCCTTCACCTCGCGACCCGTGATGGGGCTGATGTACGGCTTGTAGTGCTCCGGTTCCTTCTTCAGCCAGGCGTCGTACTCCACCTGCTTGGCGCCGCGTTGTTCCGCGAGCACGATGCGGTTCGCGTCGTCGCGTACGTCGGAGGGGAGGCCGTCAAGCGCTCCGATGCTCGCCGGGTGCATGGACACGTAGGCGTCGCGCTGCTCCTGGGAGAGGCCGTTCCACCAGTTGGCGTTGTCCTGGGGCCAGTCGTTCTTGGGCGGCGGCTTGATCGTGTGGAGGTAGGCATCGGCCGCGTCACGCACGCCGTCCGTGTCCGACGTGACGTCCGTCCAGTCCCGGGCGGACACGGTCAGGTCGTCGTCGGCCTTGAGGGCCCGTATCTTCGGCGCCCACTTCGCGTCCGCGTCCGTGGCTTCCTTGAGCGCGTCGGCGATCCGGTTCGCGTACCCCATCGCTTTGCCGTAGTTCGGGTTGGGGTGGATGTTCGCCGCCTGGCGCTCCAGTGCGTCGGAGGTCGGGTTGCCTCCGGCGCTCCCCGTCACCGTGCCGCCTTCGGTGGCCTTCTCGGCGCCCGGCTTCTGACCCGCCGGAAAGGCGACCGAGCCGTCGTCGTTCACCCTGCAGCCATCCGCCTGGGCATCGTCGATCGCAGCGATCAGCTTCCGTTTGGCGGCCGCCATGTCGTAGGCGAAACCGTTGAGGGCCGTGCTGATCACGCCGCATTCGGTCAGGGTGTAGTGGAAGTTCTTCGCCAGGGCTTGGAGCTGCTTCTGTGAGGCCTCCGCGGCCTCACCCTGCAACGACTTGCGCATGCCGGTGGCGACGGTGTTCTCGACGTGGTCCTTGGCCGCCTGGGCCGCGTGACCCAAGGCGCTGTACCCGTCGACGGCGTCCTCGTACTCGGAGGGCTTGAAGGCCTTGAGGGTGGCGTAGTCCATCCCGCCGTCACCGGCCCTTCGCCTGGCCGCCGACGGCGTCCGTGTCCGCGTACTTGGCGTTCAGCTTGTTCATCTCGGCGTTGACCGCCTCATCGGTCGTCAACACGTCGCGGCCCACCTGCTCCAGGATGCTCTGGAGCGAGCCGCAGCGCTCGCTGACGCTTTCGGCGTACTTCTTCCAGGAGTCGTACACCTCCTTCTGCGCGGCAGCGCTGAGACAACCGGTGGTGGCGCCGAGCCCTGCCTGGCCGTCCTCCAGTTTGGTCAGCGCGGTGCCGATGGTCTGGCGAAGGGAGCCCACCCCCTGGCCGGCCGTGTTCCACGCCTTCTGACTGGACTTCAGGCCGCCCGTCACGGCGCTCGGCCCGGCGCTGGGCTCAACCGGAACGTGGTTGAGCCGCATCCCCACGGACTGCTCGCCGGTCACATCGGCTTTGATCTTTTCCCACTCGTCCCACGCCATGCACAGCCCCCGTTTGCCCCTGCCGATCACTCCGGCCTAGGACACTACAGCGCCCCTGCACCACACAACCCGCTTGGTACAGGGGCCCCTTGAGTACCCGTACTCATGCGCATGAGTACCTGCCCCGCTGGTCGAAGGGGGCGTGACTCCTGTGGCCACCGGCCGCGGGTCATCTCCTCACCAAGGGCTGTCCTGCCACTGCCCCGCGTGAGCGGTGGGCGGGCGTCCCGGCCCTCCTCAGGGGGTGGATCGATGTTGAGAGACTCCAGCTATGGGATCTTGGGGAACCTTGGGGCCGGCGCTGTTGTCTCTCGCAGGGGTTGCGCTCGGCGCGGGCGGGTCGCTGTTTGGTCAGTACCTCGTCTCGCGCGCGAGCACCCGGCAGCTCGAAGTACAGGAATCAGCCGCTCACCGGGCGGAGCTCAAGGATGCGGTTCTGAAGTTCGTGAGGATTGCGTTGCAGGTGGAGAAGGTGGCGCTCACGCGCTCGGACGCCGGCGGCACCGCGGCCGATTCCGAGCTCGGACAACTCGTCGATGATCTGTGGCTCGCCCAGGCCGAGATTGACCTGGCGGCCAGAAGCGAGCCACTGCGGGGGGCTACCTATCGTTATGCGTTCCGCCTTGCTGAGGCAGCACGAGGCGAGATAGCCGACGCATCCGCGCTGCGCGGGCCGCAGGTCCAGTTCATGGACGCTGCGTATGGCGACATGTGGCCCGGCCAGAGACGGGCGGACGGGGATCCCACCACACCTCAGTGAGACGGGGAGAACATCGGGGAGAACATCAAGGCCCTGAGCATGTACCTCGGACACGGTGACCCCGGGTGCAAGCTGCGGGTCTGCACGCACCTGATGCCGAGCAGCCACGAGCGCACCCTGAGGGCTGGGCTGTGGACGAGGTCTACAAGGCCCTCCGATCCGACGGCTTACGGCCCACAGACGGCCCAGGGGGCTTGAGACGGGTCCGGGCCGGCGGCTGAGTGCCGCCGGCCCGGAGTGCCGTGCGAGTGGGGTACCACCTCTGAGCTGCGGTTACAGCACCGGCAGGTTCTTGCGGAGTTCGAAGGCCGTGACCTCCGAGCGGTACTCCTCCCACTCCTGCTTCTTGTTGCGCAGGAAGAAGTCGAAGACGTGTTCGCCGAGGGTTTCGGCGACGAGTTCGCTGCGTTCCATCAGGGAGATCGCCTCGCCGAGGTTCTGCGGGAGGGGTTCGATTCCCATGGCGCGGCGTTCTGCGTCGGAGAGGGCCCAGACGTCGTCGTCGGCGCCCGCCGGGAGTTCGTAGCCCTCCTCGATGCCCTTGAGGCCGGCCGCGAGGAGCACGGCGTACGTCAGGTAGGGGTTCGCGCCCGAGTCGATCGAGCGGACCTCGACCCGCGAGGAGCCCGTCTTGCCCGGCTTGTACATCGGGACGCGGATGAGGGCCGAGCGGTTGTTGTGGCCCCAGCAGATGTACGAGGGGGCCTCGCCGCCGGATCCCGCCGTGCGGGCCGAGCCGCCCCAGATGCGCTTGTACGAGTTGACCCACTGGTTGGTGACCGCCGAGATCTCCGCCGCGTGCTTGAGGAGGCCCGCGATGAAGGAGCGGCCGACCTTCGAGAGCTGGTACTCGGCGCCCGACTCGTAGAAGGCGTTGCGGTCGCCCTCGAAGAGGGACAGGTGGGTGTGCATGCCCGAGCCCGGGTACTCGGAGAAGGGCTTCGGCATGAAGGTGGCCTGGACGCCCTGTTCGAGGGCGACCTGCTTCATGACCAGGCGGAAGGTCATGATGTTGTCCGCCGTGGAGAGGGCGTCGGCGTAGCGGAGGTCGATCTCCTGCTGGCCGGGGGCGCCCTCGTGGTGGCTGAACTCGACGGAGATGCCCATCGATTCGAGCATGGTGATCGCCTGGCGGCGGAAGTCCATGCCCACGTTCTGCGGGGTGTGGTCGAAGTAGCCGGAGTTGTCCGCCGGTACCGGGCGGGTGCCGTCCAGCGGCTTGTCCTTCAGCAGGAAGAACTCGATCTCCGGGTGGGTGTAGAAGGTGAAGCCCAGGTCGGAGGTCTTGTTCAGGATCCGCTTGAGGACGTACCGCGGGTCCGCGAAGGAGGGGGAGCCGTCCGGCATCAGGATGTCGCAGAACATCCGGGCGGTCCCGGGGGCCTCGGCGCGCCACGGCAGTATCTGGAAGGTGCTCGGGTCCGGCTTGGCGATCATGTCGGACTCGTAGACGCGGGCGAAGCCCTCGATGGCGGAGCCGTCGAAGCCGATGCCCTCGTCGAAGGCCTGCTCCAGCTCGGCGGGGGCGACCGCGACGGACTTCAGGAAGCCCAGTACGTCGGTGAACCACAGGCGCACGAAGCGGATGTCGCGCTCCTCAAGCGTCCGGAGGACGAATTCCTGCTGCTTGTCCATGCCTTCATCCTCGCAGTTCAGACGGCCTGTGCACCACCGCCTCGGGGCCGCGGGCACAGTCGGGCAGGCCCAGTATCGCCAGCCGTGGTTTCCGCCACATTACGCACCCCCGAAAGGTCGTGGCACCCCCACACTGACCCCGGGCCCGTCATGAGCATTACCATCTGCGCCCATGAGGGGCGGGGAGCACACGCGGCGCGGACGCAACAGGCGTCCCGCCGCTCGGCGCGCCGTCACCGCGGTCGTCCTGTCAGTGCTGCTCGGTGCGCTGTTCCTGTGCCTGCGGCCGGGTGAACCGCACCAGACCGTCGCGCAGACCGACGCCCAGATCGCCCGGACCGACCCTGCCGACCCGACCCGTGTCGTGTGCGTGTCCCCCGACGGGCTGCCGGGCTGTTCCCCCTTCTCGCACGTCACCCCGGGCGTCCTGCCCGTGCCGCCGCCCGCCGTGACCGTGCCGGGGGCCGCCGCGGCCCCCGTACGGCGTGCGGCCGACCCGCGTCCCGTCCGGCCGCACGCGGCACTCGCGCGGCCCCCCGACCTCCACGCCCTTCAAGTGCTGCGGACCTGAGGGTCCGGCGCTGCGACGCGCACCCCGGATCCACCCCCGACCCCCCTCAGCAGAAGGAACCGGACACATGGCCGGAAACATCCCGCCCCAGTACAACGCGCGCCAGGCGCGCATAGCCGAGATGCGGCGGGCCGAGCAGTCCCGCGACCGCCGCAACAAGGCCATCGCGATCACCGTCTCGGCCGCCGTCGCGGCCGCACTCGTCGGCTTCGGCGCCTGGGTGATGATCGACCAGCAGGAGAAGAAGCAGGAGAAGAAGGACGCCGAGACCGCGGCCCGCACGGCGCCCGTGACCGGCGAGCAGAGCTGGGACGCCAAGACGCTGGGCCGCAACCACGTCGAGACCCCGGTGAAGTACCCGATGAACCCGCCGGTCGGCGGCGACCACCACCCCCGCTGGATGAACTGCAACGGGGACGTCTACAAGAACGCGATCCCCGAGGTCAACGCCGTCCACTCGCTGGAGCACGGCGCGGTCTGGGTGACGTACAACGAGAAGGCGGCCAAGGCCGACCTCGACAAGCTCGCCGCGACGGTGTCCAAGACCCCGTACACGCTGATGAGCCCCGTCAAGGAGCAGAGCGGCACGATCGTGCTCAGCGCCTGGGGCAGGCAGCTGACCGTGGACAGCGCGTCCGATGCCCGCGTCGCGCAGTTCTTCACCAAGTACGTGCAGGGCACGCAGACCCCCGAGCCGGGCGCCGCCTGCACCAACGGACTGGCCGAGAAGTGAGCCGTACGTACTGGGCTGCGGGCGCCGCCGTCCTGCTCGCGCTGCTGACCGCGGTCGCGGCCACCGTCGCCGCGGCGAGCGGCGGCGACGGGCCCGGTACGGCCGCCCGCACGCCGGGGCTCTACTCGGCGGACGCCGGCTTCGCCCGGGACATGGCAGTCCACCACCAGCAGGCGGTGGAGATGTCCTTCGTCGTACGGGACCGCACCCAGGACGAGGCGGTACGCGGCCTCGCCTACGACATCGCCAACACCCAGGCCAACCAGCGGGGCATGCTGCTGGGCTGGCTGGACCTGTGGGGCCTGCCGAAGGTGGTGGCCGACGAGCCGCCGATGTCCTGGATGGGAACCACGGAAGGCCACGGCGCGCACGGCAGCCACGACGCGGGCGGGCACGACATGGGCGGCCACGACATGGGCGGCGCCGCCGCCAAGCCCGGGGCGCTGATGCCCGGCATGGCCACCAAGGAGGAGATCTCGCAGCTCGGCGCCGCCCAGGGCCGGGACGCCGAGGTGCTCTACCTCCAGCTGATGACCGAGCACCACAAGGGCGGGGTCGCGATGGCCCGGGGCTGCGCCGCCCAGTGCGCCACTCCCGCCGAGCGGGCGCTGGCCCAGGGGATGGTCGAGGCGCAGCAGGCCGAGCTCACCCTGATGGCGGACATGCTCCGGCAGCGCGGGGCTGCGCCGCGCGGGTGACGGGACACGCCCGTACGGTGGGGGAAGGCGCCCTTGTCGGCCCTTTCCCCACCGGCCACGGGGGTGCCTCGGCGGGCGCACCCGCGCCCGGCCGCCACGGCATGCGTGCTCAGGAGGTGAGGCAATGACCACCGCGGCAGACATCATGCACCCCGGGGCCCAGTGGATAGCCCAGTCCGAGACCCTGGACCGGGCCGCTCAGATGATGAGCCGGCTCAACGTGGGCGCACTGCCCGTCAGCGATGCCGACGAGCGACTCTGCGGGATCATCACGGACCGCGACATCGTGGTCGGGTGTATCGCCAAGGGCCAGGACCCGTCGAAGATCACCTGCGGTGACCTGGCACAGGGCACCCCGCGCTGGATCGACGCGGGCGCCGACGTCTCCGAGGTACTGGAGGAGATGGAGAGCCACCGGATCAAGCGGCTCCCCGTGATCGAGAACAAGAAGCTGGTCGGCATGATCAGCGAGGCGGACCTGGCCCAGCACCTGTCGGACGGCCAGATAGCGGAGTTCGTGGAGAAGGTCTACGCGAAGCGCTGAGGCTCCGGCGCCGGCGCCGGTCCCCGCGGCCGCGGGGAGGGCTGCTGCGGCTCCCGCCCGCCCTCCGCCGCGTCGCCGACCGCCCGGGCCACCTGGTCCGGGCGGTCGAGCATGACCAGGTGCCCGGCCGGTGCGGCGGTCTCGAAGCGGGCCCCGAGCCGGCCGGCCGGTCCGCCTGGCGCTCCAGCCGGCGCCGGGCCGCGCGCCCGCCGGAGCCGTCGTCGGCCGCGAGGACGGTGGCGGGGGCGGCCAGCGGGTGCCGGGCCCGCAGAGCGACCACCTCGGCGGCCTGATCGGGGTAGCGGGCGTGCTCCAGCAGGGCCGCGCGCCAGACCCGACCGGTGCGGTAGCAGCGGCGTACGAGGTCCTGCGCGGCCCGGTCGGCGCCGCCGGTGCGGGAGGCCCGTACGGCCGCACGGCGCACCGCCGGCCCCAGCGCGGCCGACAGCCCGGCGGCGGTCACCACCCCGCCGAGCAGACGGGCGGCGCCGGTACGCAGCCCCGCGTCCCGAGGAGGGCCCCGGCCATGGCGAGGCTGCTGCTGACGGCATGGGCCTGATGGGTGGCCGGGACGAGTCCGGCGGTCTCGCGGGAGGCGCACACCGGATCCGCGGTGGGCGCACAGCTCAGCGGCAGCCAGGCCTCGGCGGCGGTGGCCGCGCCGAAGAGGGTGACGCCGGTCCGGCCGGCGACGGCCCACGGGCGGCGGGTGTCGGCGTACCGCGCCGTCCGGATCAGGGCGAGGAGTCCGCCGGTGAAGACGAGCAGTCCGGCGGCGAAGTCGGTGGCCCGGAAGATCCCGCCGAGCGGCTGGTCCTGGGCGGCGAGCTCGCTGACGTACGTCTCGACGGGGTTCAAGCCGGTGGAGAGGACGACTTCGAGCACCCATGCGGTGTAGGCGGCGGCGCCGAGACCGACCAGGACGGCGACGAGCCGCGCGCTGCGGGTGTTGCAGGGGCATGCTCCTCCTCGACCCGTCTCCACACGGCGGCCTGCGGTCCGGCGGGCCAGGGCGCCCGGCCGGCCGGCCCGCATGCGGGCCCCTCCGGAAGGACGTGGTGGGGCCCGCGACCGTTGTCCCGACGGGGTTGGCACGCACCACCCGGGCGCCGACCGGGGGCGGGGCGGTGGGCGGACCGCGGGGCGGGGAAACCGCCTTGGGGGCCGGTCGGGGGGCATGGCAGGCTTGGCGATCACCGCGCAGCGCACTGCGCACCCCCTTCGGAAAAGGACTCCCGCCAGGTATGAGCACGCCTCCGACCCCGCCCAGCAGCCCGTCCGGTCCGCCGACCGAGGGGGCGGGAACGCCCATACCGGAGGCGGCCGGGCCGCTCTCGCTGGAGAAGACCCCCACCCCGCCCACCCCCGACCCCGAAACCACCCCCCGGCCGGAGCCCGCGCCGGGGCCGGCGTCCGCCGCAGCCTCCACCGCGCAGCCCGCACCGGCTCCCGCCCCCGAACCTGCGTCCGCGCCCGCCCCGGAGCCGGAGCCCGCGCCCGCCACCGCCACCCCCGAGCCCGCGCCCGCTCCGGAGCCCTCCGCAGCCTCCACCGCGCAGCCCGCACCGGCTCCCGCCCCCGAACCTGCGTCCGCGCCCGCCCCGGAGCCGGAGCCCGCGCCCGCCACCGCCACCC
>NZ_JBEZBN010000026.1:35251-63631 GCF_040647115.1 Streptomyces sp. NPDC044571 | reverse complement strand
CCCGAGCCCGCGCCCGCTCCGGAGCCCTCCGCAGCCTCCACCGCGCAGCCCGCACCGGCTCCCGCCCCCGAGCCCGCGTTCGCCCCGCCCGCTCCCGCGCCGCAGGCCACCGCGCCGCAGGCCGGCTTCCCGCACGGGGTGCACGGCGCTCCGGGCGCGCCCGGCGGGCCCGTACCGCCCGCCCCCGTGTGGGGGGCCGGCTACGGCGCGGGCCCGTGGGGCGTCCCGGTCCCGGCCGCCAACGGGCTCGCCGTCGCCGCCCTCGTCACCGGCATCGCCGGCGTGATCGGCGGTCTGCTCCCGTTCTTCTTCTTCATGGGCGGCCTCCTCGCCCTGACCGCCGCCGGCCTCGGCATCGGCGCCATCGTCCGCGCCTCCAACGGCGCCGGCCGCCAGGCGATGGCCATCACCGGAACCGCCCTCGGCGTCCTCGGCATCGGCGCCTCGATCGGCGGGTTCGTCCTCACCGGCGTCGTCCTCGACCGGGCCTCCGAGCGCGCACAGCACCGCGTCCACGAGGAGGAGTGGGGGGACCCCGGCGAGGACGACGAGGACTTCGGCGACGCCACCCCGGCCCCGCCCGCGCCGAAGCCCTCGCCCTCGCAGGTCCCCGGGATGACGGCCCCGCTGCCGTTCGGCGAGACGTACACGTACCCCAACGGCATCAAGGTGACGCTGTCCGTGCCGAAGAAGTACGTGACGAAGAACCGCTACCTGGAGGTCGGCAACGCGGTGCAGATGACGATCACCATCACCAACAACTCCACGGAGTCCCACAACGTCATCTACGCCGTGCCCAACGTCCGCGACGAACAGCGCATGACCGCCAAGCTCGTCTTCGACGGCGAGCTCCCGAAGACGATCAAGGGCGACATCCTGCCCGGCGAATCGGCCAGCGGGGTCGTGGCCTTCGAGGTCCCCGAGGGCACCGGCAGGCTCACCGCCGACATCTCCCCCGGAACGCGGCTGCCGAACGCCAAGTTCAGCGGCCCGATCGGCTGATCCGGCCGGACATCCGGGAAAGCCGCGCAGCGCGGAAAGGCACGGTCCCAGGACATCGCGTCAGAAAGACGATTAGACTGGGGTCGTGCCTCAACTTCGTCTCGCTCTGAATCAGATCGACTCGCACGTCGGCAACATCGCCGCCAACGCCGACTCGGTCGTGCACTGGACCCGGCACTCCGCCGAGCAGGGCGCCCACCTCGTGGCGTTCCCGGAGATGATGCTGACCGGGTACCCCGTCGAGGACCTCGCCCTGCGCAGCTCCTTCGTCGAAGCCTCCCGTAGGGCGCTGCGTGAGCTCGCGGAGCGGCTGGCGGCCGAAGGGTTCGGCGAACTGCCGGTCATCGTCGGCTACCTCGACCGCTCCGAAAAGGCCGCGCCCCGGCTCGGCCGCCCCGCCGGCGCCCCCGAGAACGCGGCCGCCGTCCTGTACGGCGGGCAGGTCGTCCTCCGCTTCGCCAAGCACCACCTGCCCAACTACGGTGTGTTCGACGAGTTCCGCTACTTCGTGCAGGGCGACACGCAGCCGGTGATCCGGGTCCGCGGGATCGACGTGGCCCTGGCCATCTGCGAGGACCTCTGGCAGGAGGGCGGCCGGGTCCCGGCCACCCGCTCCGCCGGGGCCGGGCTGCTGATCTCCGTCAACGCCTCCCCGTACGAGCGCAACAAGGACGACGTACGCCTCGAACTGGTCCGCAAGCGGGCCCAGGAGGCCGGCTGCACCCTGGCGTACGTGGCCATGATCGGCGGTCAGGACGAGCTGGTCTTCGACGGCGACTCCATCGTCGTCGACCCCGCCGGCGAGGTCATCGCGCGTGCCCCGCAGTTCTCCGAGGGCTGCGTCCTGATCGACCTCGACCTGCCGGCCGCGCGCGCCGACGCCCCCGAGGGGATCGTCGACGACGGTCTGCGGATCGAGCGCGTGGTCCTCTCGCAGGAGCCGGTGGAGCCGTACGAGCCGGTGGTCCCCGGCGGGTACGCCGAGCGCCTGGACGACGACGAGGAGGTCTACGACGCGCTGGTGGTGGGCCTGCGCGCGTACGTCAAGAAGAACGGGTTCCGGTCCGTCCTGATCGGGCTCTCCGGCGGGATCGACTCCGCGCTCGTGGCCGCCATCGCCTGCGACGCGATCGGCGCGCAGAACGTCCACGGCATCTCGATGCCGTCCAAGTACTCCTCGGACCACTCCAAGGGGGACGCGGCCGAGCTGGCGGAGCGGACCGGGCTGAACTTCCGGACCGTGCCGATCGAGCCGATGTTCGACGCGTACATGGGCTCGCTGGGGCTGACCGGTCTGGCCGAGGAGAACCTCCAGTCGCGGCTGCGCGGCACCATGCTGATGGCGGTGTCCAACCAGGAGGGCCACATCGTGCTGGCCCCGGGCAACAAGTCGGAGCTGGCCGTCGGCTACTCCACCCTCTACGGCGACTCGGTGGGCGCGTACGGCCCCATCAAGGACGTCTACAAGTCGGACGTCTTCCGGCTGGCGCAGTACCGCAACCGGGCCGCGGCCGAACGGGGCGAGACCCCGCCGATCCCGGAGAACTCCATCGTGAAGCCGCCGAGCGCCGAGCTGCGCCCCGGCCAGGTGGACACGGATTCACTGCCGGACTACCCGGTGCTGGACGCGATCCTCTCGATGTACGTGGACCGCGACCAGGGCATCGAGGAGATCGTCGCGGCCGGTTTCGACCGCGAACTGGTGGCCAGGACGCTGCGGATGGTGGACACGGCGGAGTACAAGCGGCGCCAGTACCCGCCGGGCACGAAGATCTCTGCGAAGGGCTTCGGCAAGGACCGCCGGCTGCCCATCACGAACGGCTGGCGCGAGCACGCCTAGCCGGCACGCTGCACCGGGCTCCCGCCTGCGGGCACGGGGCACGGGGCACGGGGCAGCGGCGGCAGCAGCTGCTACACCGTCAGCCGCGCGGCGAGCGGCAGGTGGTCGCTGCCGGTGCGCGGGAGGGTCCAGGAGGCCTCCGGCCGGACCCCGCGGACGAGGATCTGGTCGATCCGGGCCATCGGGAACTGGGCGGGCCAGCTGAAGCCGAAGCCGTCGCCCGCCGCGCCCTGGGTGGAGCGGACCTGCGAGGTGATCTCGGACAGGGACCGGTCGTTCATGGTGCCGTTGAGGTCGCCGAGCAGGATGACCTTCTTCAGCGGTTCGGCGGCGAGGGCGGCGCCCAGCGCGTCGGCGCTGTTGTCCCGCTGGTTGGCGGTGAAGCCGGCGTTCAACTTGACCCGGACGGACGGCAGGTGGGCCACGAAGGCGGCGAGGTCGCCGAAGGGGGTGTGCACGGTGACCCGCATCGCCCGGGTCCAGCCCATCTTGATGTCGACGGGCCGGCTGGAGGCCAGCGGGTACTTGCTCCACACGCCGACCGTGCCCTCGACCGAGTGGTACTTGTACGTCCCCTCCAGGGCCTTCTCGTAGACGGGGACGGCGCTCCCCTTGAGCTCGGTCAGGGCCAGCACGTCGGCCCCGGACCGCGCGACCGCCTGGGCGGTGCCCCGCGGGTCGGGGTTGTCGGCGTCGACGTTGTGCGTGGCGACCATCAGGTTGCCGCCGGAGCCGGACTTGTCGGTGACCAGACCACCGAACAGGTTCACCCAGACGGCGGCAGTCAGCAGTATCGCGATCAGGGCGGTCGCGGACTTGCGGACCACCGCCGCCGCCAGGAGCAGCGGGACGGCCAGGCCCAGCCAGGGCAGGAAGGTCTCGGTGAGGCTGCCGAGGTTGCCGATGTCGTTGGGCAGCTCCGCGTGGAAGATCATGATCAGTGAGAGCAGTGCGGCCAGGGCGGCGGTGACGATGCCGCGCCGCCAGATGCCCGGGTCGCGGCGCAGCTCGGCGAGCCGGCGGCGGAAGCGGGATCCGGAGGCCTCGGGCTCCGAGCCGCCGTTCCCCGTCTCCGTCATGTACGCCTGTGCCATGCCACTGCCCTCGCTGCCGTGCTTGCGCTGCGTCCCCGCCTCTTGACCCTAGGCGATCGGCGCAGCGTTCCGTGCCGTTCTTCCGGCCGTACGTCCGGGAGGACGAACGGCCATGCGGCCGGGGTTCCGCTTGTCACGAAACGCGCACATTGGCCCCGGCGCGCGCCGGGGCGGCCGGGCGGGGATCCTGAGTGGGCCAGGAGGGGCGCTGGTGTGGGCCGGGAGTGTGACGTACCGGTCTTCGCGCCACTTTCGCGGGGGGCCGCACAGGTGCAACCATGGTGGGTGAGTCCGGGGACGCCGTGAGGGCGCCTCGAGATGACATCAAGGAGCGTTTGCAATGACGCATGCCGTTTCGCCTGCCCGCGAGGCCGCCTCCCCCACCCTGTACGGAGGCACGGGCACCCGTCGCATCACCGTCCGCGACCTGGGGCTCGCCAAGGAGCGCGGCGAGAAGTGGCCCATGCTCACCGCCTACGACGCGATGACCGCGTCCGTCTTCGACGAGGCCGGCATCCCGGTGATCCTCGTCGGGGACTCGATGGGCAACTGCCACCTCGGCTACGAGAACACCGTCCCCGTGACCATGGACGAGATGACCCTGCTGTCGGCGGCCGTCGTACGGGGCACCCGCCGGGCGCTGGTCATCGGCGACCTGCCGTTCGGGTCGTACCAGGAGGGCGCCGTACAGGCGCTGCGCAGCGCCACCCGCCTCGTCAAGGAGGCCGGGGTCGGAGCGGTGAAGCTGGAGGGCGGCGAGCGCTCGCTGCACCAGACCGAGCTGATCGTGCAGGCCGGCATCCCCGTCATGTCCCACCTGGGCCTGACCCCGCAGTCGGTCAACGCCATGGGCTACCGGGTGCAGGGCCGGGGCGACGAGGCCGCGCACCAGCTGCTGCGCGACGCGAAGGCGGCGCAGGACGCGGGTGCGTTCGCGGTGGTGCTCGAACTCGTCCCGGCCGAGCTGGCCGCCGAGGTCACCCGGTCCCTGCACATCCCGACGGTCGGCATCGGCGCGGGCGCCGAGTGCGACGCGCAGGTGCTGGTGTGGACCGACATGATGGGCCTGACCGGCGGCAAGCTGCCGCGGTTCGTCAAGCAGTACGCCAACCTCCGCGCGACCATGGGCGATGCCGCGAAGGCGTTCGCGCAGGACGTGGTCGGCGGAACGTTCCCGCAGGAGGAGCACGCCTTCCACTAGGCAAGGGCACCGTTGCCACCAGGCCCGGCCCCCCGGGCCCATGGGCCTGAGCGAGAGCCCGTCGACAACACGTCGGCGGGCTCTCGTGTGCCTGCTCGTCGGCTGTCGGTCGGGGGTCCGGTCGCGTGTCGGTCGACCGTCGGTGGACTGTCGGTCGGGTGTCGGTCGGCTGTCGGCGCTTTGTCGGTGACGGCTGGTCCCATGGTGGACATGACGCGAAACGACAAGAATCCCCTGAGCGGCCCGCACGCCGTGGAGGTGCGGGGGCTGGTCAAGCACTACGGCGAGACCAAGGCCCTGGACGGTGTCGACCTGGACGTCCGGGAGGGCACGGTCCTCGGAGTCCTCGGCCCCAACGGCGCCGGAAAGACCACCCTCGTCCGCTGCCTGTCCACCCTGATCGTCCCGGACGCGGGGACCGCCGTGGTCGCCGGGTACGACGTGGTCCGCCAGCCGCGGCAGCTGCGCCGGACGATAGGCCTCACCGGCCAGTACGCCTCGGTCGACGAGAAGCTGTCCGGCTGGGAGAACCTCTACATGATCGGCCGTCTGCTGGACCTGTCCCGCAAGGACGCCCGGTCCCGCGCCGACGAGCTGCTGGAGCGGTTCTCGCTCACCGAGGCAGCCAAGAAGGCCGCGATGCAGTACTCCGGCGGTATGCGCCGCCGGCTCGACCTGGCCGCCTCCATGATCGGCCGCCCGGCCGTCCTCTACCTGGACGAACCGACCACCGGCCTCGACCCCCGCACCCGCAACGAGGTGTGGGACGAGGTGCAGCGGATGGTCGCCGAGGGCGCCACCGTCCTGCTCACCACCCAGTACATGGAGGAGGCCGAGCAGCTCGCGAGCGAGCTCACGGTCATCGACAAGGGCAAGGTCATCGCCAAGGGCAAGGTCGACGAGCTGAAGGCCCGGGTCGGCGGCCGGACGCTGCGGATCCGCCCCGTCGCCGCCTCCGACCTGCCGGGCATGGCCCGGGCGCTGGCGGAGACCGGGCTCGACGGCGTGGCCGGCTCGCAGGCCGTCCCGGACGAGGGCGTGCTGCTGGTCCCGATCCTGAGTGACGAGCAGCTGACCGCCGTGATCGGCCTGTTGGCGGCCCTCGGATATGCGATCGCCGACCTCGGCACGTACCTGCCCAGCCTGGACGAGGTGTTCCTGGCCATCACGGGCCAGAAGCCCACCGCGGCGCCCGAGTCCGTTCCCACCGAGAAGACCGAGGAGGTCGCGGCATGAGCACCGTCACCACCACCGACCCCACCGCCTCCCCGGCCGTCCCGGCCGCCGCCGCGGCGGCCGCCCTGCCCGACGACGGCCGGATCGGGCTGCGGGGCAACCTGCGCCACATCGGCGCCCTGGTGCGCCGCAACACCCTCCAGATCAAGCAGGACCCCGAGTCGATGTTCGACGTCCTGTTCATGCCGATCATCTTCACGCTGCTGTTCGTGTTCGTCTTCGGCGGCGCGATCTCGGGCAAGGGCCAGCAGGAGGCGTACGTCAACTACGTGGTCCCGGGCCTGATGGCGATGATGGGCATGAACATCGCGATGGGGGTCGGCACCGGGGTCAACGACGACTTCAAGAAGGGCGTGATGGACCGCTTCCGGTCCATGCCGATCGCCCGGTCGTCGGTGCTCCTCGCCAAGATCGTCGTCGAGCTCGGCCGGATGATGGTCGCCATCGCGATCCTGCTCACCGTGGGCTTCATGCTCGGCCTGTCGATCAAGACCTCGGTGCTCGACCTGTTGCTCTCCATCGGCCTGTCCGCCGTCTTCGGCGCCTCGCTGATGTGGATCTTCATCCTGCTCGGCCTGACGATGAAGACGGCGCAGGCCGTCCAGGGCATGGCGATGCTGGTCCTGATGCCGCTGCAGTTCGGCAGCTCGATCTTCGCCCCGCCGTCGACGATGCCCGGCTGGCTGCAGACCTTCACCGACTACAACCCGCTGTCCAACCTGGCCGACGCGGCGCGCGGCCTGATCAACGGCGGTCCCGTCGCCCACGCGGTGTGGGTGACCCTGGCCTGGTCGCTCGCCATCACGGTGGTCACCATGCCGCTCGCGGTGCGCAAGTTCCGCCAGAAGACCTGATCCGGGCGGCGGACCGCCGCGGATCGCGTCCCGGGCGGTCCCCGCACGGGGGCCGGATCAGACGAGGGCGGTGGCCTCCTCCAGGGTGAGGCCGCCGCCTTCGGCATGCGCCGCCTCGTACGCGGCATCACCGAGCGCCGCTCGGGCCAACTCCTCGGCCCGGGCGGCGTCCTCGCGTTCCGTGGTGACCGGGAAGTGGTGGGGCGGCAGCAGCGTCCGGTACGCGCCGAGCAGCCGCGCGGCGTCGTACGCCTGCTCCCGGCCGCCGAGACTCACGTGCGACAGCGCCGCCGTCATCAGGTACACGGCCGGCAGCTGCGGGGCGACCATGACGGCGAGCGGGTCCTGGGCGCTGACCAGGGCCTGCCGGAGCAGCTCCAGGGCCTCGGTGTGCTTGCCCTCCTGGTTCTCCAACCAGGCCATGGTGCCGAGCAGGAAGCCGTCGAAGATGGCGTACGCGCCGAAGGCGAACTCCTCGCGCAGCGTCTGGAGCTGGGCGCGGGCCTCGGGGATGCGGCCGGTGCGGCCGTAGCAGCCGGCCAGGAACATCCGGGCCGCGGGCAGCGCCTCGTTGCCGTACGAGCGCGGGACGCTCAGGATCTCGGTCAGCAGGGCCTCCGCCTCGGCGACGCGGCCGCTCTCGACGAGGACCCCGGCCATGCGCACCCGCAGCACCGTGACCTGGGAGGGGGCGCCGAGCCGCTCGGCGTACTTGATCGCGGACAGGAAATCCTGCGCGGCGAGCGCGTACTCGCCGCGCTTCTCCCGGGCCTCGGCACGCGCGGACAGGGCCTCGGCGCAGCCCCAGTCGTCACCGAGCTCGATGAACAGGGCCAGGCTCTCGTCGGCGTCGCGCGAGGCGTCGCCCGCCCAGTCGGCCCGGTTCGCCAGGATGTTGGCCCGCATCTGCAGGATGGCGGCCAGCTCCCAGCGGTGCTCCAGCTCGCGGCAGGTGTCGACGGTGGCGTTGATGGCCCGCCGCAGCAGGTCCACCTCCCCGGCGATCATCACGGCGAAGATCCACATCGAGCCCGGGGCCCAGCACGTCTGCGG
Organism: Streptomyces sp. NPDC044571; assembly: GCF_040647115.1. NCBI lineage: Bacteria > Bacillati > Actinomycetota > Actinomycetes > Kitasatosporales > Streptomycetaceae > Streptomyces > Streptomyces sp. NPDC044571. The sequence goes on along the minus strand of NZ_JBEZBN010000026.1, from coordinate 55,351 downwards.
CAGGCCCGGCGCGTAGGCGGCGATGATCCCCTCGATCCAGGGGCGGATGGACGGGCAGGTCCAGCTCTCGCTGGTCTGGTCGCGGGCCGCGAGCTGGATGAGGCGGATGCCGCGCCAGGCCTCGGTCAGCTGCTCCCCCTCGTACGGCGGGGGCGTGTCGATGAGCCGCGCGTACACCGGCTCGGCGGGGACGACGGGCGCGGCGAAGGGGTCGGGGCCGAGCGCGGCCGCCGCGTCGGCCCAGTGGCGGGACTCGGCGCGCAGGTCGTGCATCATCCAGTACCAGCCGAGGGAGTGGATCAGGCACAGCACCTCGTCGGTGTCGCGGGCGGCGACCGCGCGGCGCAGGGCGGTACGGAGGTTCTCGTGCTCGGTGGCGAACCGCTCGCCCGCCGCCCGCTGGTGGGGGCCGCGCAGCAACGGCTCGGTGGTGCGGGCCAGTTCCCGGTAGTGGACGAGGTGGCGGCGCTCGGTGGCCTCGCGGTCGCCCGGCACCTCGCCGAGGCGCTCCCCCGCGTACTCCGCCACGGTCTCCAGGAGCCGGTAGCGCATGCCCGCGCCGTCGGGGCCGGGGGCGGCGACGACGAGGGACTTGTCGACGAGGGAGCCGAGGACGTCCAGGACGTCGAGGGCGTGGACGGGGTCCGGGGCGTCGCCGTCGGCGCAGACGGCCTCGGCGGCCGCCGCGTCGCAGCCGCCGGCGAAGACGGACAGCCGCCGCAGCACGGCCCGTTCGGGTGCGTCCAGCAGCTCCCAGGACCAGTCGACGACCGCGCGCAGGGTCTGCTGGCGGGGCAGCACGGTACGCGCACCGCTGGTCAGCAGCCGGAAACGGTCGTCGAGCCGGTCGGCGATCTGGCGCGGGGTCAGCAGCCGCAGCCGGGCGGCGGCCAGCTCGATGGCGAGGGGGAGGCCGTCCAGGCGGCGGCAGATCTCCGCGGCGGCGTCGGGGTCGTCGGCGACCCGGAACCCCGGCAGGGCGGCGGCTCCGCGGTCGCCGAGCAGCCGCAGCGCGACGGGGTCGGGCAGCGGTTCCACCGGGCGCAGCAACTCTCCGGGCACGCCGAGGGGTTCCCGGCTGGTGGCCAGGATCCGTACGCCGGGGCAGCTCGCGAGGAGTTCCTCGGCCAGTTCGGCGGCTGCGCCCACCACGTGCTCGCAGTTGTCCAGGATCAGCAGGAGCCGCAGCCGGGCGCAGTGCTCGGTGAGCCGGTCGAGCGGGCGGTCTCCGGGGCGTTCGGTCAGCGCCCGCAGTTCCTCGGCGGAGGCGCCGCGCAGCTTGGTCTCGCGGGCGCCGAGCGCGGCGAGCGCGGCCTCGGCGACGTCCTCGGGGTCGTCGACCGGAGCCAGCTCGACCATCCACACCCCGTCGGGCCAGGCCGCCCCGGCGCGGGCGTGGGCTTCGGCGGCCTCCTGCGACAGCCGGGTCTTGCCGGCCCCGCCGGGGCCGAGCAGGGTGACGAGCCGCCCCCGGGCGAGGTCGCCGCCGATGACCCGGATGTCCTCTTCCCGCCCGACGAAGGTGGTCAGCCGGGCCCGCAGGTTCCCCTGGCCGGGGGGAACGAGCCACCCCGCCTCCCCCGACGCCCCTTGCCCGGGACCGGCCTGGCCGGCTGCGGACGCCGCGCGGGGCGCCGCCTGACCGGGGGTTGCCGCCGCGCCGGGAGCCGCCGAGCCCAGCGCCGCCTGACCCGGAGCCGCCTGGGCAGCGGGAGCCGCCCCGCCCGGGGCCGCCGGGTCGGTCGAGACGGCGGGCGCGGATATCGGGACCGGGTCCGGGACCCGGACCGGGAGCGGGGCCGGGTCAGGGGCCGGGTCGGGGGCCGACACGGGTGTCGGGGTCAGCAGCTCGCGGTGGAGGGCTCGGAGGGCCGGGCCCGGGTCGGTGCCCAGGCGGTCGGCGAGCCCGCGGCGGACCGCGTCGTAGGCGGCCAGCGCCTCCGCGGGCCGGCCCGCGTCACGCAGCGCCCGGACGCGCAGCACCTGGAGCGGCTCGTCCAGCGGCTGCTGCGCGCACAGGGCGGTCAGCTCCGGCAGGGCGCGCTCCGCCTCGCCCAGGTCGAGGGCCGCCGCGAGCCGGCCCCGGCGCGCGTCCAGCCGTAGCGACTCCCAACGCGCGGCCTCCGCGGCCGGATCCGGCAGGTCCGCCAGCGCCGGGCCGCGCCACAGCGCGAGGGCCTCGTCGTACAGGGCGGCCGCCTCGGCCGGGTCCGCGGCCTGCGCGCCGGCCCGGACCAGCCGCTCGAACCGGTAGAGGTCGACGTCGTCGCGGGCGGCGACCAGCAGGTACCCGCCCTCGGCGGAGCGCACCGCCGCATGCCCGAGGGCCCGCCGCAGCCGGGCCACCAGCGCCTGGAGGGCGGCCGGGGCGTCCGTCGGCGGGTCCGCGTCCCACACCTCGCCGACGAGCAGGTGCACGGGAACGGCCCGCCCGGGCCGCAGCGCGAGCGCGGTCAGCAGCGCCCGCAGGCGCGCTCCGCCGACGGCGACGGTGGTCCCGTCGTCGTGGATGGCCTGGGCGGTGCCGAGAATCGCGTAGCGCACGGGCCCATTGTCCCCGGCCCCGCATCCCGTACGGCTCACGGCCCGGGGTAGGTTTCGCCGCATGGGTCATCAGGGCAATCGCAGTGAACGGCGGATCAGTTCCGTTTTCCTCGGCATCGTCGCCGTCATGGCGGTCACGGGCTGGGCGGTGTGGACGGGGTACGCGGCGAGCGCCGGTCTGGCCGTCTTCCTCTTCGTGACGTCGGCCTGGATCGTCTCGCTGTGCCTGCACGAGTACGCCCACGCCCGCACCGCCCTGCACTCCGGCGACCTCACGGTCGGCGCCAAGGGCTACCTGACGCTGAATCCGCTCAAGTACACGCACGCGCTGCTGAGCATCATCCTGCCGGTGATCTTCGTGATCATGGGCGGGCTGGGCCTGCCGGGCGGCGCGGTCTACATCGAGCGCGACCGGATCCGGGGCCGCTGGAAGCACAGCCTCATCTCGGCGGCGGGTCCGCTGACCAATGTGGCCTTCGCGGTCGTGTGCACCGCCCCGTTCTGGCTGAACGCCCTGGACGGCGTCCCCCAGCCGTTCCGCTTCGCGCTGGCCTTCCTCGCACTGCTCCAGGTCTCGGCGGCGATCCTGAACTTCCTGCCGGTGCCCGGCCTCGACGGCTACGGCATCATCGAGCCCTGGCTCTCGTACCGCATCCGCCGCGAGGTGGCGCCCCTGGCACCGTTCGGGCTGATCGCCGTCTTCGCGCTGCTGTGGATCCCGGAGGTGAACGGCTTCTTCTTCGACGTGGTCCGCGACCTGCTGTCGACGCTGGGCGTGTCCGACCTGGACACCTTCTGCGGCCGCGACTTCTACCGCTTCTGGCAGGACACCAACGGCTTCTGCGCCGTCCCGCAGGACTGAGCGGGGACGGCCGACCCCGCTGGCCATCGCGTTCGTCTACGCGCCGACACCGCAGGACGCCGAGACGGCGGTCCGGCGCTTCCGGTCGGGGATGTGGCCCGGGCGCGGGGGTCTTCTCCTGACGCCGGCCGCAGGTCCGGCACTCGGGCGGGCCCTCTCGAAGCTCAAGGACGCCACCCACCTGCGGCGGCTGTAGGGGGCGCGTGGCGCGCGTGGACCCCTACGACGTGCGCGCGGAGCCGGCCGCCTTCCGGGCCTTCGCCTTGCGGATGTAGTACCAGGCCATGTTGGACGTGACCCCGGCCATCAGCACCCACACGATGCCCAAGAAGCTGCCCTCCACGAAAGCGACGACGGCGGCGGCCACGGACAGGGCACAGGCGACCAGGGCGAACACGGCAAGGCGGGGCATGGGGCACAGCTCCTCGGCGACACGGAACGGGGTCAAGCCCCTCCAGTGTCTCCCATCCCCCGCCGTGCCCCCGTAAAAGCCGGACGCCGGCGCCCTGCACGGCGGGGTTCGGGGGGCCGGGCAGGGCGGGGCGGGGTTTCGGGGGCCGGCGGGTGGGTCAGACGTCCGTGATGCGCAGGCCCGAGTGGGCCTTGTAGCGGCGGTTGGTGGAGATCAGGTTGGCCACCAGGGCCTCCACCTGGTGTGCGTTGCGGAGGCGGCCCGCGAAGACGCCGCGCATGCCCGGGATACGGGCCGCCAGGGCCTGGACGATGTCCGTGTCGGCCCGGGATTCGCCGAGGACCATCACGTCGGTGTCGATCTCCTCCACCGACTCGTCCTGGAGGAGGACCGCCGAGAGGTGGTGGAAGGCCGCCGTCACCCGGGAGTCCGGGAGCAGAGCCGCGGCCTGCTGGGCGGCGCTGCCCTCCTCGACCTGGAGGGCGTACGCACCCTGCTTGTCGAAGCCGAGCGGGTTGACGCAGTCCACCACGAGCTTGCCCGCGAGGTCCTCCCGGAGGGCTTCGAGGGTCTTGGCGTGGCCCTCCCACGGCACCGCGATGATCACGATGTCGCTGCGCCGCGCGCACTCGGCGTTGTCCGAGCCCTCCACGCCGAGGCCCAGTTCGTCGGCGGCGGTGCGGGCGCGCTCGGCGGCGCGGGAGCCGATGATCACCTTCTGGCCGGCCCGGGCGAGCCGGTAGGCGAGGCCCCGTCCCTGGTCACCGGTGCCGCCGAGGACGCCGACGACGAGCCCGGAGACGTCCGGCAGGTCCCACGGGTCCTTGGCGGCGGGCTTCTGAGTGCTGTCTGTGGAGGTCATGGGGGCGAGGGTAATGCCGGGAACGCCGCGACCGGGACGCCGCGAGTCGAACAGTCGAAGAGGACGGAACCGCTCCTGTATGTCCGTTGCCTGGTGCAGGATGCCGGTATGGATGCCGTCAGGGTCGCGCTGCTGCGCGAGGTGCTCGCCGGTACGCAGTGGCCGGGAGCGGCGCGGCGGTTCGCCGGGGCGCTGCGGAGCTCCGTCGTACCGGCCGGCGGGAAGCTGCTGCTGGTGGGGACCGAGCAGTACGAGCCCTGGCACTTGGCGGCGCACCTGGTGGACGAGGCCGCCTGGTGCGGGCTGCCGGAGCTGGCGCCCACGCTCGTACGCCATCACGTGCGGCCCGGGGAGCCGCCGCACCTCTCGGTGGGGCTGAGCCGGCTGGCGGCGGCCCGGCGCGGGCACACGCTGCTGGTGGTGGCTCCGGAGCAGCCGGGGGCCGGGCTGCTGGAGCGGGTGCACGACGCCCGCCGCGCCGGGGCGACCGTACTGTCCCTGGACGGCGGTGATCCGGATCTGGCCGCGCTGGCGCACGAGGGTCTGTCGGTGCCGGCCGGCGTCGCGGAGCTGGACCTGGACACGGTGCAGCACCTGGTCAGCGCGGCGGCCGGGGAGAACAGCCTGCCGGTGCAGCGGGGGCCGCGGAAGCTGCGGGACCGGCTGGCGCGGCTGGCCGACCAGCTGACCGCCCCGCCGCCCAACCGCTGGTGACCGGCGGCTCCCCTCCGCCCACCAGGGCTACGGCGCCTACCAGGGCTACGGCTACGGGGCGCTCGTGCCCTCGTCCTCCTCGCGGGACGCGTCGTTCCACTTGGGGTCGTTCTGCCATTCGAGGTTGCGCTCCTGCGCGGTCTCCATGGCGTGGGCGGCCTCCGCGGGCGTGGAGTACGGGCCGAAACGGTCCTTCGCCGGGCACTCGGGGCCTTCTTCGACCTTCTGGTGCACCAGGCAGTAGTACCACTCGCCCGGTTTGCCGGTCTGACGCTTCTTGAACAGGGCCATCGCCGTCAGGCTCCTCTCAGTGCCGCTCGCTGCGCTCTCTGCCGCCAGCCTGCCCCATCGCCGCTGGATACACTCGCTTGCATGTCTGGCCAGTCGCTGCTCGTACCAGGCGAGCTCTCTCCCGCCCGTTCCGTCCCCGGAAACATCCGTCGGCCCGAGTACGTGGGCAAGCCCGCGCCCACTCCGTACACCGGACCGGAGGTGCAGTCGGCCGAGACGATCGAGGCCATGCGCATCGCCGGCCGCATCGCCGCCCAGGCGATGGAGGAGGCCGCCAAGCTGATCGCCCCCGGGGTGACCACCGACGAGCTGGACCGGGTCGCGCACGAGTACATGTGCGACCACGGCGCCTACCCGTCGACGCTGGGCTACCGGGGCTTCCCGAAGTCGCTGTGCTCCTCGGTGAACGAGGTCATCTGCCACGGCATCCCCGACTCCACCGTCCTGCGCGACGGTGACATCGTGAACCTCGACGTCACCGCGTACATCGGCGGCGTGCACGGCGACAACAACGCCACCTACCTGTGCGGGGACGTGGACGAGGAGTCGCGCCTGCTGGTGGAGCGCACCCGCGAGGCCCTGAACCGGGCCGTCAAGGCCGTCAAGCCGGGCCGCCAGATCAACGTCATCGGCCGGGTCATCGAGTCGTACGCCAAGCGCTTCGGCTACGGGGTGGTCCGGGACTTCACCGGGCACGGGATCAACTCGTCCTTCCACTCCGGCCTGATCATCCCGCACTACGACAGCCCGCACGCCACCACGGTGATCGAGCCGGGGATGACCTTCACGATCGAGCCGATGCTGACGCTGGGCACGCACGAGTACGACATGTGGGCGGACGGCTGGACGGTCGTCACGAAGGACCGCAAGCGCACCGCGCAGTTCGAGCACACCCTGGTGGTCACGGACACGGGCGCCGAGATCCTCACCCTGCCGTAGCGCCGCCCGGCGACGAGAAGTCACCCCGCACGCGTTTTGCCGACAGCCTGTCGGGAACACATGGGCTGAGGGCCCAAGCCCATGTGCTCCCGGAGGTTCTCCTTGGACGCCTTTTCCACGGCCATCCGTGTCGCCTCGCACGAGCAGCACACCGAGGCCGAGGCCTCGACGTTCATGAGCGACCTGCTCGGCGGCCGGCTCGGGGTGGCTGCGTACGCGCGCTACACCGAGCAGCTCTGGTTCGTGTACCGGGCCCTGGAGGACGGGGCCGACTCCCTGCGCGACGACCCGGTGGCGGGCCCCTTCATACGGCCCGAGCTGATGCGCCTCGCCGAGATCGAGCGCGATCTCGCGCACCTGCGCGGGCCGGGCTGGCGCCAGGGCCTGACGGCGCTGCCCGCGACCGGGGCGTACGCGGCCCGGGTCGCGCACTGCGCGGCCACCTGGCCGGGCGGGTACGTGGCGCACCACTACACCCGCTACCTGGGCGACCTCTCCGGCGGCCAGATCATCCGGGACAAGGCGGAGCGGACCTGGGGCTTCGCGCGCAAGGGCGACGGCGTCCGGTTCTACGTCTTCGCGGACATCGCGAACCCGGCGGCCTTCAAGCGGTCCTACCGGGAGCTGCTGGACGCCATCGCCGCCGACGACCTGGAGAAGCAGCGCATCATCGAGGAGTGCAAGCGCGCCTTCGAGTACAACGGCGCCGTCTTCCGCGAGCTGGGCCGGGAGTTCCCGCTCAGCGCCTGAGCAGCCCCGGCCGGCCCGCGGGGGCCGCGCCCGGCGCGTCCCCGGTCAACCGCGTATCCGTGTGAACGGTCTACCGCGCCCGTGCGTACACGGTCACCCGCGTACGCCGTCAGCTCCGGGCGGAGCCGTCCCCGGTCCCCGCCCCGACGTCCGTCCGGGCCTGCGGCAGGGAGGCGAACCGCACTCGCCCGCCGATCTCGACCGTGCCGTCCGGGCCGGGGGCGGTGAGGATCTGGGAGCCCGCGCCCTGGGTGATGTTCAGGGCGCGGTTCAGCTGGGCCGTCAGCAGGATGGCCGCCGAGCCGGTGGCCTCGTCCTCCGCGACGATCCCGTCCGCGCGGCGCGGGAAGCCGCGGGCGCGGATCCGGCCCGCCGCCTCGTCCTCCCAGGCCCAGGCGTACAGCCAGCCCTCGCCGGGCGGCGGCGCCGGCAGCGCGTCGACCTCGGCGGGGCTCGCGTACTGCTCGGTGCGCTTGCCCTCGACCCATTCGGCGCGGGCGGTGATCCAGGTGAACTCCCCGTCGTCGCGCGCCCATACGGAGCCGGCGGGCGGCTGGAGCTCCTCGATGTCCAGCAGCCAGGCGAGCCCGACCAGGGGGTGGCCCGCGAAGGACATGCGCGTACCGGGAGTGCGGATGTCCACGATCCCGCGCTCGGGATCGTCGACGAACACCGTCTCGCTGTAGCCGAGCTCCGCGGCGAGGGCCTGGCGGGCCTCGTCGCCGGGGCAGGTCCGGCCGTCGCGCACGACGCCGAGCAGGTTGCCGTGGCTGCCGTCACCCGCGCAGAAGACCTTGAGCACATCGAGATCGTTCACCCGGGCATTCAAGCACGGCTGCCGAACTTGACCAGTGCTTTACCTTCCCATGGGGTGGACCTGGAGGGGCCGTGACGGGCCCGTGTCCGCGGGTCGTAGGTGTGTGCTGAATCACTGGACGCGCGGGCATGGGTCAGGTAAGCCTCGGTTAAGTTAGGTCCGCCTCACCGGCCGCCCCTCCTGATCGGGGCGGTCGTCTGTCGAACGCCAGACCCGCCAGGAGCCCACATGCGCCCCGCCCGCCTCACCGTCCTCACCGCGGCCGCCGCGGTGGCCGCGCTCACCGCCGTCACCGGATGCGCCGAGAAGAGCGGTGCGGGCAGCGAAGCCGTCAAGGTCGCCGCCTCGGACAGCGCGTGCGAGGTCTCCAAGACGGAATTCCCCGCGGGCAAGGTCACCATCGACGTCGAGAACAAGGGCGCGAAGGTCACCGAGGTCTACGTCCTCTTCCCGGACGACCGGATCGTCGCCGAGCGCGAGAACATCGGCCCCGGCACCAAGGCCTCCATCACCGCCGAGATCAAGGCGGGCGAGTACGAGATCGCCTGCAAGCCCGGCATGAAGGGCGACGGCATCCGCCAGAAGGTCAAGGCGACCGGCAGCGGCGGCACCGAGAAGCGCAGCCCCGAACTGGACGCGGCCGTCGCCGAGTACCGCAAGTACGTGCAGGCACAGGCCGACGAGTCGCTGCCCGTGACCAAGGCGTTCGTCGACGCGGTCAAGGCCGGTGACGTCGAGGCCGCGAAGAAGGCCTACGCCCCCTCCCGCATCGGCTGGGAGCGCACCGAGCCGGTCGCCGAGTCCTTCGGCGACATCGACCCGAAGATCGACGTCCGCGAGGACGGCCTGGAGGCCGGCCAGGACCCGGCGAAGGACTGGACCGGCTGGCACCGCCTGGAGAAGGCGCTGTGGGCCGAGAACAAGATCGGCGACGAGGAGAAGAAGCTCGCCGACCAGCTGATGACCGACGTCACCGAGTGGCAGAAGAAGATCGGTACGGCGGAGATCACCCCGACCTCCATGGCGAACGGCGCCAAGGAGCTCCTGGACGAGGTCGCCAGCGGCAAGGTGACCGGCGAGGAAGAGCGCTACAGCCACACCGACCTCGTCGACTTCAAGGCCAACGTCGAGGGCGCGCAGAAGGCGTACGAGCTGCTGAAGCCCGTCACCGCCAAGAACGACCCGGCGCTGGCCACCGAGCTCGACAAGCAGTTCGCCGCGATGAACACGCTGCTCGACAAGTACCGCGCCGACAAGAACACCTACGAGTTCGCCTCGTACGAGACCGTCGGCCAGGACCAGCGCAAGGAGCTGTCCGACGCCGTCAGCGCCCTCGGTGAGCCGCTGTCCAAGCTCGCCGCCGCCGTCGCCAAGTAACGCATCGCGTAGCAGGGGTACCCGCCATGTCCGAAGACACCAGCACGACCACCGAGGCCGCGTCCGCGCCCGCGCACGCGTCCGCGCACGCCGCCGAGGCGGGAGCCGCCGCCGGGCCCTCCCGCCGGTCCCTGCTCGGCTGGGGCGGCGCCGGGCTCGCCCTCGGCGCCGCCGCGGCGGGCGGCACGGTCGCCGCGCTCACCTCCGCCACCGACCCGGTGCCGGCCGCGCTCAGCGGCGCCGCGGTGCCCTTCCACGGCGTCCACCAGGCCGGCATCGCCTCGGCCGTCCAGGACCGGCTGCACTTCGCCGCGTTCGACGTGAAGACCAAGGACCGGGCCGAGCTCGTCCAGCTCCTCAAGGACTGGACCCGGGCCGCCGAGCGGATGACCGCGGGCCTGCCCGTCGGGGAGGGCGCCGTCGGCGGCCTCCCCGAGGCGCCGCCGGACGACACCGGTGAGGCGCTCGGCCTCAAGGCCTCCCGGCTGACCCTGACGATCGGCTTCGGCCCCTCGCTCTTCGCCAAGGACCGCTTCGGCCTGGAGGACCGGCGCCCGGAGGCCCTGGTCGACCTGGAGCTGTTCCCCGGCGACAACCTGGACCCGGCGCGCAGCGGCGGCGACCTCTGCGTGCAGGCCTGCGCGGACGACCCGCAGGTCGCGGTGCACGCGATCCGCCAGCTCGCCCGCATCGGCTTCGGCAAGACGGCGGTGCGCTGGTCGCAGCTCGGCTTCGGCAAGACCTCCTCGACCACCCCGGACGAGCAGACCCCGCGCAACATGATGGGGTTCAAGGACGGCACCCGGAACATCTCCGGCACCGACAGCGCCGCCCTCGACAAGCACGTGTGGGTGTCCGACGAGGCCAAGGGCGGCTCGGCCTGGATGGCCGGCGGCTCCTACCTGGTCGCCCGCCGGATCCGGATGCACATCGAGACCTGGGACCGCACTCCGCTCCAGGAGCAGGAGGACATCTTCGGCCGGGACAAGGCCGAGGGCGCGCCGGTCGGCAAGTCCAAGGAGCGCGACGAGCCGTTCCTGAAGGCGATGAAGCCGGAGGCGCACGTCCGCCTCGCGCACCCGGACACCAACAACGGTGCGACGATCCTGCGCCGCGGCTACTCCTTCACCGACGGCACGGACGGACTGGGCCGGCTCGACGCGGGCCTGTTCTTCCTGGCCTACCAGCGGGACGTCCGCAAGGGCTTCATCCCGATCCAGCGCAACCTGGCCAAGAACGACGGCCTCAACGAGTACATCCAGCATGTGGGTTCCGCCGTCTTCGCCGTCCCGCCGGGCGTCCGCGACAAGGACGACTGGTGGGGCCGGGCGCTGTTCGCGTAGTTCCGCAGGACGAAGGAAGGAACCGACGTGTTCAGCAACTATCTGATCGGCCTGCGCGAGGGGCTGGAGGCCAGTCTGGTCGTCTGCATCCTCATCGCGTACCTGGTGAAGACCGGCAACAAGGACAAGCTGGCGCCGCTGTGGCTCGGCGTGGGCCTCGCGGCCGCGCTCAGCCTCGCCTTCGGCGCGGCGCTCGAATTCGGCACCTCCGAGCTGACGTTCCAGGCGCAGGAGGCGATCGGCGGCAGCCTGTCGATCGTGTCGGTCGGCCTGGTGACGTGGATGGTCTTCTGGATGAAGCGCACCGCGCGGCATCTGAAGAGCGAGCTGCACGGCAAGCTCGACGCGGCGCTCGCCATGGGCACGGGCGCCCTGGTGACCACGGCGTTCCTCGCCGTCGGCCGGGAGGGCCTGGAGACCTCGCTGTTCGTATGGCGGTCGGTGCACGCCGCCGGGAACGGCGCGGGGCCGCTCGTGGGCGTGCTGCTGGGCATCGGGTCGTCGATCCTGCTGGGCTGGCTGTTCTACCGCGGCGCGCTGAAGATCAACCTGTCGAAGTTCTTCACGTGGACCGGCGGGATGCTGGTCGTGGTGGCCGCGGGCGTGCTCGCGTACGGGGTCCACGACCTCCAGGAGGCCGAGTTCCTGCCCGGCCTCATGAACAAGGCCTTCGACGTCAGCGCGGCGATCCCGCCGGACAGCTGGTACGGGACCCTGCTGAAGGGCACGTTCAACTTCCAGCCGGATCCGACCTGGCTCCAGGTCGGGGTGTGGGCGCTCTACCTCGTGCCGACCCTGCTGCTCTTCCTCGGCGTGCAGCGGTTCGTCGGCAGGGCCCCCGCGCCGGCCGTGGCAGCGGGCGCACCGGCGGACTCCCCGCACAAGGCCTGAGCACCGTCCGCCACGCTCCTCGCCACGGGGCCCGGACCGATCACCTCGGTCCGGGCCCCGTCGGCGTTCCGGGCCGTCACCACAGGCGGTCGACCGGGCCCGGATACAGCGCGATCCGTGTCCCCGCGAAGGCGGACACCTCGCCGCCCCGGACGTCAGCCATGACCTGCTTGTCGAAGCCGGGGGCGTCGGTGGCCAGCGGCTCCCCGGGCGTCCCGCCCACCAGCACGGCCCCTGGCAGCGGGACGAACCCGGCCGCCTCGTAGAAGGGGACCAGCGGCCGGTCGCAGCTGAACAGCACCAGGTCGACGGCCGGATCGGCGGCCAGCACCGTCCGCGCGGCAGCCACCAGGGCGCCCCCGTACCCCCGGCCGCGCGCGCACTCCCGGGTCACCACCGCGCTGAGCCCGGCCGCCCGGTAGGTCCGCCCCGCGTGCCGGATCTCCTTGAACAGCAGCGCCAGCGAGGCCGCCACCGCCCCGGCCCCGTCCAGCAGCACCATGGCCCGCGGGGCGAGCGCAGGATCGTGGCCCGGGGTGGCGCCGGGCCAGGCCTGTGCCTCCAGGGCGGCGATCTGCGCGGCCAGCGGCGGCGGCAGCGCGGCCTCCTCGTAGGCGAGCACCGCGGTCCCCGGCGGCGGCCCGCCGCGGCTCATCCGATGCGGACGGCCCGGCCGCCCACGCGCACCCGCGGGTCACCGGCCCGCAGTTCCACCGTGAGCACCCCGGGCCGGCCCATGTCCTCGCCCTGGTGCAGGGTGAGCACCGCTTCCTCGGGCACCAGGCCCAGCTCCCGGGCGTACGCCCCGAACGCGGCGGCGGCCGCCCCCGTGGCGGGGTCCTCGACGACCCCGCCGACCGGGAAGGGGTCGCGTACGTCGAACAGGGCCGGGCCCGCCCGGTGCACGAGCTGGACCGTGGTCAGGTCCAGGCTCCGCATCAGCGCCTCCAGCCGGGCGAAGTCGTACGCGAGGTCGGCGAGCCGGGCCCGGCTGCCGGCGCCGAGCACCAGGTGGCGGGCCCCGGCGTAGGCGATCCGGGGCGGGAACCGCGGGTCCAGGTCGGCCGCCGGCCAGTCGAGGGCGGCCAGCGCCTCGGCCAGGTCCGCCGGGTCGATGTCCTCGGTGTGCGGCTCGACGCTGGTCAGCACGGCTCGCAGGCCCTCCTCGGAGGCGGTCACCGAGACGGGAACCGTGCCCACGGGGGTCGCGAAGACGAACTCCCCGGGGCCGAGCCGCTCCGCCAGCGCGACGGAGGTGGCCACGGTGGCGTGCCCGCAGAAGGACACCTCGGCCTTGGGGCTGAAGAAGCGCAGCGTGAAGGCCCGGCCAGGGGCCCCGCCGAGGCTCCCGGTCGCGGGCGGGGCGGTCAGGAACGCCGTCTCGCTGTAGCCGAGCTCCGCGGCGATCTCCAGCATCCGGGTGTCGTCCAGCCCGCTCGCATCGAGCACGACGCCGGCGGGGTTGCCGCCCGAGGGGTCGCCGGAGAACGCGGTGTAGCGCAGTACCTCTGCCGTCAGAGCGGCCGTCGTCTCAGTCTTCATGATCGGCTCAACTGCGCCCTGCCCAGCGCCATTCCCTCAGCCGCGTCCGATGTACGGCATGGCCGTGGCCATCACGGTGGCGAACTGCACGTTCGCCTCCAGCGGCAGCTCCGCCATGTGCAGCACCGTCCGCGCCACGTCGGCCGCGTCCATCACCGGTTCCACCGCGAGCTGCCCGTTGGCCTGGAGGATCCCGGTCTGCATCCGCTCGGTCATCTCGGTGGCCGCGTTGCCGACGTCGATCTGGCCGCACGCGATCCGGTACGGCCGCCCGTCCAGCGACAGGGACTTCGTCAGGCCCGTCACGGCGTGCTTGGTGGCCGTGTAGGCGATCGAGTTCGGCCGCGGCACGTGCGCGGAGATCGAGCCGTTGTTGATGATGCGGCCGCCCTGCGGGTCCTGCTCCTTCATCTGCCGGAAGGCCGCCTGCGCGCACAGGAACGCCCCGGTCAGGTTGACATCGACCACCGAGCGCCATGCCTCGTAGCCGAGGTCCTCCAGCGGGACGCCGGCCGGGCCGAAGGTGCCGGCGTTGTTGAAGAGGAGGTCGAGACGGCCGTGGCGCTCGCGGACCGCGGCGAAGAGGGCGTCCACGTCGTCCGGATCGCTCACGTCCGCCCGTACGCAGAGGACGTCCGCGTCGGGCCCGGCCGCCCGGGCCGTCTCCTCCAGCGGTTCGATGCGGCGGCCGGCCACGGCCACCGACCAGCCGGCCCCCGCGAGGGTGAGGGCCACGGAGCGGCCGATGCCCGATCCGGCCCCGGTCACGACGGCGGTCTTCTTCCCAGGTGCGTTCATGGGGCCGCAGAGTACGTCACATACGCCATTCGCCCACGGACGTTCCGATAGCTGAGAGCATGGGTCGGCCGGGGTACGAAAAGACGACGAAATGCCTGACGAACAGACAGGAGTCCCATGTCGGAGAGAGGCCCTTCGACGGCCCCCTCGCACGAGCCGTCCCCCGAGACACCCTCCGAGACATCCTCCACTCCGGACACCGCTTCCGCCTCCGCGACCACGGCGCGCCGCACGGGACTGCTCGTCACCTTCATACTGGGCGGGCTCAGCGCCCTGCCTCCCCTGTCGATGGACATGTACCTGCCGGCCCTGCCGCAGGTCACCAACGCGCTGCACAGCCCGGCCGCCACCATCCAGCTCACCCTCACCGCCTGCCTCGCCGGCATGGCGGTGGGCCAGCTCGTCATCGGCCCCATGAGCGACAAGTGGGGCCGGCGCAGGCCGCTGCTGACCGGCATGGCCGTCTACGTCCTCGCCACCGCCATCTGCGCCCTCGCGCCGACCGCCGAGCTGCTGATCGGCTTCCGGCTGCTCCAGGGCCTGGCCGGGTCGGCCGCGATCGTCATCGCCCGGGCCGTCGTCCGCGACCTGTACGACGGGGTCGAGATGGCCCGTTTCTTCTCCACCCTCATGCTGATCTCCGGCGCGGCCCCGATCATCGCCCCGCTCATCGGCGGCCAGGTCCTGCGGTTCGCCGACTGGCGCGGGGTGTTCGTCGTCCTCACCGCCGTCGGGCTCGTCCTGACCCTCGTGGTGTGGCGCAGCCTCGGCGAGACCCTGCCGCCCGGGCGCCGGCACACCGGAGGCGTGGGCTCCGCGTTGCGGACCATGCGGGGCCTGCTCGCCGACCGGGTCTTCGCCGGGTACACCCTGGCCGGCGGCTTCGCCTTCGCGGCGCTGTTCTCCTATATCTCCGCCTCGCCGTTCGTGGTGCAGGAGATCTACGGGGCCTCGCCGCAGGCCTTCAGCCTGCTGTTCGGCCTGAACTCGGTCGGCTTGATCGCCGCCGGGCAGGTCAACGGCAAGCTGCTGGTCGGCCGGGTCAGCCTCGACAAGGTGCTGGCCGGCGGACTCGCGGTGATCACGGCCGCCTCGGTGGGCCTGCTGCTGATGGCGTCCGGGATGTTCGGGAAGGTCGGGCTGGTCCCGATCGCGGCCGGGCTCTTCGTGCTGATGTCGGCGATGGGCGTGGTCCTGCCGAACACCAACGCGCTGGCCCTGATGCGCACCCCGCACGCGGCGGGCTCGGCCTCGGCCCTGCTCGGCACCTCCTCCTTCCTGATCGGGGCCGTGGCCTCGCCGCTGGTCGGCATCGCGGGCGAGGGGACGGCCGTGCCGATGGCGGTGGTGCAGCTGGTGTGCTCGCTGCTGGCGGCGGGCTGCTTCGCGGGGATGTGCCGCCCCTGGCGGCACCGCGGGTCCGCGGCCACGGCGGCCGGCCCGGCGCAGGCGTGAACCGGGCGTCCCCCGCGCCGTAAACTTCGGTGGTGAACGCCTCCGCCTCGGCCTCTGCCCCCACCACCGCCGACACCCTCCGCTCCGCGCTGGGCGGACTGCTCGACGGGCTCCCGCCGAAGCAGGCCGCGGCCGCCGTCGAGCGGCTGATCGCCAACTACCGCGGCCGGACCCCCACCGACGCCCCCGTCCTGCGGGACCGCTCGGACGTGGCGGCGTACGCGGCGTACCGGATGCCCGCCACCTTCGAGGCGGTACGGGCCGCCCTGGACGGGCTCGCCGAGGCCGCTCCGGACTGGGTGCCGGGCTCCCACGTCGACGTGGGCGGCGGAACCGGCGCGGCGACCTGGGCGGTGGACACCACCTGGGACGGCCCGCGGACCACCACGGTGCTGGACTGGGCCGAACCCGCGCTCGCGCTCGGCCGGGAGCTGGCCGCCTCCTCTCCCTCGGCGGTGCTGCGCGGCGCCGAGTGGCGCCGGGCCGTCATCGGAGCCGGGTTGGCGCTTCCCGAGGCGGACCTCGTCACCGTCTCGTACGTGCTGGGCGAGCTGACCCCCGAGGCCCGCCGGGCGGTGGTCGCGGAGGCGGCCCGCGCCGGACAGGCGGTGGTCCTGATCGAGCCGGGCACGCCCGAGGGGTACCTGCGCATACGGGAGGCCCGGGAGCAGCTGATCGGGGCCGGGCTGCGGGTCGCGGCGCCCTGCCCGCACGACGGCACCTGCCCGATCGAGGTCGGGCGGGACTGGTGCCATTTCTCGGCGCGGGTGAGCCGGTCCTCGCTGCACCGCCAGGTCAAGGGCGGCTCCCTCCCGTACGAGGACGAGAAGTTCAGCTATGTGGCGGCGACCCGCTTCCCGGTGGAGCCGGCTCCCTTCCGGATCACGCGGAAGCCGCAGATCCGGAAGGGGCTCGTCCTGCTGGACCTGTGCGGTCCCTCGGAGGGTCCTTCGGCGGGGCTGACCCGGGCCACCGTGACCAAGCGCCACGGTGACCTCTACAAGGCGGCGCGGGACGCCGACTGGGGCCGGGAGTGGCCGCCGGGCAGCTGACCCGGCGCCCGCGTCACATCCGCAGCTCCTGGGTGCAGCACTTGACGCTGCCGCCGCCCTTGAGCAGCTCGCCCAGGTCCATCGGGACCGGCTCGAACCCGCGCTCGCGCAGCGGGGCGAACAGTCCCGTCGCCGCCTGCGGCAGCAGGACGTTCCTGCCGTCGCAGACGGCGTTCAGGCCGAGGGCCGCCGCGCTCTCCCCGTCCGCGATCAACGCGTCCGGGAACAGCCGCTTGAGCACGGCCCGGCTGCCGGGTGAGAAGGCCGGCGGGTAGTACATGACCTCGTCGCCGTCGAGGACGCACAGCGCCGTGTCCAGGTGGTAGTAGCGCGGGTCCACCAGGTCGAGGCCGATGACCGGACGGCCGAAGAACTCCTGGGCCTCGTCGTGCGAGAGCGGGCTGGAGCGGAAGCCGCGGCCGGCCAGGATGTAGGTCGCGGTGACGGCGAAGTCGCCCTCGCCCTCGTTGACATGGGACGGCTCGTGGACGTCCTGGAAGCCGTGGGACCGGAACCAGTCGAGGTGGATCTCCGCCTCGGCGGCGCGTTCCGGATAGGCGAACCGGGCACCGAGCACCCGGCCGTCCACGACGAGGGCGCCGTTCGCCGCGAAGACCATGTCGGGCAGTGCGGGATCCGGTACGAGCGTCTCGACGGTGTGGCCGAGGGCGCGGTAGCGGTCCCGGAGGTCCTCCCACTGGGCCTGTGCCAGAGCCAGGTCCACCGGTTTTGCGGGGTCCATCCACGGGTTGATGGAGTACGTGACCTTGAAGTGTGCGGGTGGGCACATCAGGTAGCGCCGGGGTGTGGCGTCTCTGCGCAAAGAAGGCTCCTCACGACTCACGGAGATGTGAAGAGAATCGTCTCTCCTCACCGGGAACCGCGCAGTGCACCGACGGGGTGGTTTACGGAAAGGACACCAAAGGACCGGCACGGTGCAGCAGGGCGTGCCCGCCGCGGGACCCCGCCCGCCGCAGGGCCCCGCCCGCCGCCGGACCCAGCCGCCACCGAAGGACCCCGGACGGCACGGCCCCCGGTGCGCTCCGCCGGAGGGACCGGGACCGGCCTGAGACGAGACGTCTCGATTGGTATGTTGGCCGCCATGAGCAGCCGGCCCCCCGCCCCGAAGACCCCCGACGCGAGCCGCCGCAGCGACCGCTCCCGGCGGGCCATCCTCGATGCCGCCCTCGCCCTGGTCGCAGAGGTCGGCTACAACAGGCTCACCATCGAGGCCATCGCCGCCCGCGCGGGCGTCGGCAAGCAGACGATCTACCGGTGGTGGCCCTCGAAGGCCGCGGTGCTGCTGGACGCCTCCCTGGCGCTCGCGGAGGACGCCGGGGCGGAGGGCGACTGGAGCGGCTTCCCGGACACGGGGGACCTCGCCGCCGACCTGAAGTACGTGCTGCGGGCCACGGTGGACCAGTTCAACGACGAGAAGTACGCGGCCCCCACGCGCGCCCTGACCGCGGCGGGGGCGACCGACCCGGAGCTGGCGGCCCGCTTCACCGAGCAGCTGCTGGAGCCGCAGCTCGCCCTGTACGAGGCCCGGTTGCGGGCGGCTCGGGACGCCGGGCAGCTGCGGGAGGACGCGGACCTGCGCCTCACCGTGGAGATGCTGGTCGGCCCGCTCACCTACCGCTGGCTGATGGGGACGGGCCCGCTGACGCACGCGTTCACGGACGCGCTGGTGGACCGGGTGCTGGACGGCGTCCGGGGCTGACGGCGCGACAGCAAGCGTGGCGAAGGTCACCGGCGGGCGGACGGCCGGCCGGCGGCCGGGAACAAGTGGCGGAATTTTAGGGGTTTGTGGGCGCTTTCCCGCCACCGGACCGATTCATTCCGGCCGCGGTCCGGGCGCCTTCACCCCCTGCGCCCCGCCCCCGGTCGGGCAGTGCGGTCACACGGGCCGCCGGATGGTGGGACCATGGGACGGTCTGCCAGGGCAACCGTGAGGTGAGGGGATAGATGGGGTCCGAGTCCGGCCGCGTCAAACGCGGCGAGCAGAGCAGGATTTCCCAGTGGCTGCGCCGCCGCCAGAAGCCCGTCCCCGAGGATCCCGGCCGCGCACGCGAGGCCCTTCTGCTGTCCGTCGCCGCGGCGGGCCTGCCGCTCGCCCCTGCCGCCCACCCGGCCGGATACCGGTGTTCGTGCGACCGGATCGGCTGTCCCACCCCCGCGCGGCACCCGCTCTCCTTCGCCTGGCAGACGCAGTCGACCACCGACCGGACGCAGATCGAACGCTGGGCGCGCAATCAGCCGCAGGCCAATTTCGTCACCGCGACGGGCATGGTCCACGACGTGCTGGACGTCCCCCTGGAGGCCGGCGCCGTGGCCCTCGCCCGGCTGCTGGAGGCCGGCGTGGAGCTCGGGCCGGTCGCGGAGTCGGGCGGCACCGGAGACCAGGCCCGGATGCTCTTCTTCACGGCCACCCGCGGCACCCCCGAGGACGAGGACGAGTGGTGGCCCTGCGAGCTGGACTGCCACCCCGAGACGATGGACGAGCACCCGGGCCTGCGCTGGCACTGCCGGGGCAGCTACGTGCTGGTGCCGCCGGCCGCGCTGCCCGGTGACCTGGCCGTCACCTGGATCCGGGGCATGGAGCACCCGCTCCCCGACCCGCTCACGCTGCTCGAAACCCTGACGGACGCCTGCGCGGCGTACGCGGGCGCGGCGGACCAGACCCCGGCCACGGTGGCCTGGCCCCTCGGCCGCTGACCCCGGGCTCCCGCCCGCCGGGCGGCGGCCGCGCGGGCCCGGGCCACCCGCCCCCGCCGGGCGGGCGCCGGCCGCCCCTCAGTGGATCTGGCTGACCACCACGTCCAGGGACCAGGCCTTGGCCGGCTTCGCGGGGGCCTCGGCCTCGACCACGTAGCCGAGGTCCCGAAGCGCCGTGGCCAGCTCCGCCGGGGAGTCCGGCGCCGCGCCCGCCACCAGCAGGTCCCGGACCAGCCGGCCCTTGGTGGCCTTGTTGAAGTGGCTCACCACGGAGCGCTTCTCCACCCCGTCCACCATCTGCGCGTGCAGCACCCGTACCGTCGCCGTGCGCCCCGCGACCTCGCCCTTCGGCTTCCAGGCAGCGGCGTACGCGGCGGACCGCAGGTCCAGCACCAGCCCCTGCCCCGCCGCCTCCGGGAGCACCTCGGCCATGGGCCCGCGCCAGTACGCGCCGAGCGCCCCCAGCCCGGGCAGTTTCACGCCCATCGAGCAGCGGTAGGACGGGATCCGGTCGGAGATCCGCACCGCGCCCCACAGACCGGAGAAGACCAGCAACGACCGCTCCGCCCGTGCCCGCGCCTCGGCCGGGAGCTCCGCCAGGCCCAGCGCGTCGTACAGCACGCCGGTGTAGACCTCCCCCGCCGGCCGGGCCGGCGCCGACAGATCGGAAGAGCGTCGGGGAGGGAAAGAGTGTTTAAAGTGCGGGGTAGATCTCGGGGGTCGCCGTATCATAAAA
>NZ_JBEZBN010000026.1:0-35242 GCF_040647115.1 Streptomyces sp. NPDC044571 | reverse complement strand
GGCCGGCGCCGACCGCAGGCCGGCGTTCTTCGCGACCTCGCCGCGCAGCCCCTCGCTCAGGCCGAGCACCTCGCGCGCCTTCAGCTCGTCGCCCGCGCACAGCTCGACCAGCTCCTCCAGCACCGCCGCCCGCGCCGGAGCCAGTCCCGGCAGGGACAGCGTCTCCGGCTCCAGGGGTGCGCCGGAGCCGCCGGCGGCCTTTCCTTCGGACGGCGGCAGCAGCACGAGCACGGTGGATCTCCTTCGGTACGACACGGCGCAGGGGGTGCGGCCCCCGAGCCAGGGTAGACGGCTCGCCGTGCCCCGACCGCCCGCCCGGCCTACGCTCGATCCATGCCACGCCGTCACATGCACATGGCCGGCGCAGACGGGGCTGCCCTGCGGGCCGCGCTGCGGGAACTGCGGACGAAGCTGGACGTGCCCGGGGAATTCCCGCCCGAGGTGCTCGCCGAGGCGGAGCAGGCGGTCCGGGCTCCGCGGCCGCCCGACGCCGACGCCACCGACCTTCCCCTGTTCACCATCGATCCGCCCCCCTCCCGCGACCTCGACCAGGCCATGCACCTGGAGAGGCGGCCCGGCGGCGGCTACCGCGTGCACTACGCCATCGCCGACGTCGCCGCGTTCGTCACGCCCGGCGGCGCGCTCGACGCCGAGGCCCACCGCAGGGTGAGCACCCTGTACTTCCCCGACGGCAGGGTTCCGCTGCATCCGCCGCTGCTCTCGGAGGGCGCGGCCAGCCTACTGCCCGGGCAGACCTGCCCGGCGCTGCTGTGGCGTCTCGACCTGGACTCCACCGGGCGCGTGGAGACCACTGACGTCCGCCGGGCCCTCGTCCGCAGCCGGGCCAAGCTCGACTACGACGGCGTCCAGCACGCCATCGACTCCGGGACCGGCGGCGAGGCCCTCGCCCTGCTCGCGGAGATCGGGCGGCTGCGCGAGGCCCTCGAACAGCAGCGCGGCGGCATCTCGCTCAACGTGCCCGAGCAGGAGGTCGTCGTCCAGGACGGCTCGTACGCCCTGGCCTACCGGGCCCCGCTCCCCGCGGACGGCTGGAACGCCCAGATCTCCCTGATGACCGGCATGGCCGCCGCCGAGCTGATGCTCGCCGCCGGGACGGGCATCCTACGCACCCTGCCGACCGCCCCCGACGGCGCGGTCGGGCGGCTGCGGCGGGCGGCGAAGGCCCTGCGGACCGACTGGCCGCACCACATGCCGTACGCCGAGCTCGTCCGCTCCCTCGATCCGCACGACCCGGCCCACGCCGCGTTCCTCCAGGAATGCACCACCCTGCTGCGCGGCGCCGGCTACACCGTCTTCACCGGCGGGCACGTCCCCGATCCGGTGCTGCACGCCGCGGTGGCGGCCCCGTACGCGCACTGCACCGCCCCGCTGCGGCGGCTCGTGGACCGCTACGCCGGCGAGTTGTGCGTGGCGGCGGTCGCCGGGGCCGAGCCGCCCGCGTGGGCGGTGGCGGGGCTGGCCCCGCTCCCGCAGCAGATGGCGGAGGGGGTGCGGCTGGCCAACACGGCCGAGCGGGAGTGCGTGGACCTGGTGGAGGCGGCCGTGCTCCAGGGCCGGATCGGCGAGACCTTCGACGCCACCGTGATCGACATCAAGGAGCACGAGCCGCTGGTGGGCACCGTCCAGCTGGAGGAGCCGGCGGTGGTCGGCAGGGTCGAGTCGTCGTCGGCGCGGCTGCCGCTCGGGGACCGCATCCGGGTCCGGCTGACGCAGGCGGATCCGGGCCGGGCGAAGGTGCTGTTCGCCGCGGTGTGAACGCGGATCGCCCCGGCGCGCAGCGGGGACCGCCCGGCGTGGAACGCGCGCGGGCCGGAGCCCCGCCGACGGGGTTCCGGCCGCGCGCCACCGGGTGGTCAGGAGGTGACGTTCCAGTCGAGGGTGCCGCTCCAGGCGATCTTGATCTCGCTGACGTCCGCCGCCAGGGCCAGGCAGAAGACGGTGCCGGACTTGAAGTTCGAGCCGATCAGGTGACGGCGGCCGTCGCCGAGCTCCACGCCCGCGCCGTGCACGGAGGGGCTGCCGCACTTGTACCACATGGCCTTGATCGCGGTCCCCGGGTTGTTGATCTTGAGGTACACGTTCGAACCGTTGGCCGTGACGGTCCGCCCGGTCGGGTAGTACGTGTAGCTCCCGCCGACCTTGCCGGACACGTTGGAGGAGGACGCGTACGCCGGCCCGGTGGCCAGGACGAGCGCACCGGCGAGGGCGGCGCCCGTGATCAGGGCCTTGCGCGGGGTGCCGTGGAGGATTCGCATGGTCGCGAGGGCTTCCTGTGAGAGGGACGAGGGAGTCAGTACGAGCCCGTGCATTCGGTCTGGTCGCCGTTGTCGAAGACCCCGCAGGCCCAGGCCTTCACGTCCTTGTCGTTCACCATCACGCTGAAGTACGTGCCGCCGCCGGAGGGGCCGCAGGTCGTGTACTTCTTGCCCTGGCTGTTCCGCACGTCGATGCGGGAGTTCTTCGGGGCGTGGGGGAAGCGTCCCCAGGCCGCCCGGCAGGAGGGGCTGTAGCGCAGCTCCATGCCGATGAACGGGCCGGTCTTCACGGTGCGGGCATCGCTCTGGCAGGTGGTGTTCGCCGGGTTGAGCCCGTTGCAGGACGCCCCGAGGCAGCTCGTCGCGGCGGGGGCGGCGAAGGCGGCGGGGGCCTGCAGGGCTCCGGCGACGAGCAGGGCCCCGGTACCGAGCGCCGCCGCGATGCGGTGCTTCACGGTGCGCTCCCTCAGCAGTTGGCGGACGTGGTGATGCGGATCTTGTCCACGGTGCCGACGCTCTTGAGGTCCTCCCGCAGCTGGCCCGCCTTGAGGCAGATGGTCTTGCCGTTGGTGAAGTGGAGCCGCGTGCCACCGCTCCTGCGGGTGCTCCACGCCTTGTCGGCGCCCTTGCTGGCGCCGAGCGTCTGGTAGCCGGAGGTGACGTCGTGGTACTCGCCGGTCCGGGTGGAGTAGCCCTTGAAGAAGCAGACGGCGTTGACGCCGCAGCCCAGCTCGTCGGCCTGGGCGGCCGGGGCGGCGACCAGGCCGGCGCCGGCGATGGCCAGCGCGCCGAGGGCGACGGACAGCTTCCTGTGCAGGGAGAGCTTCATGGCATGGGTCCTTTCGGGAAGGCAAGGGAACGGAAGGGCGAGCGGGAGGCGGCTGCGCGCGGCCGGGGGCGGCGCGGCGTCTGTCGGCGTCAGGAGCTGGCCGCGTTCGTGCAGGCCTGGGAGCCGCCGCAGTAGGTGATGTCGAAGTGGTTGCTCTCGCGGGCGTAGACGTTGCCCGCCGAGGAGCGCCAGCGCTGCGCCCCGTCGCCGCGCGGGGCGATCTTCGTGAAGCTGGAGTGGATGTAGTTCGTGATGCAGGTGTTCGGGTTGATGTCCGCCTTGTAGCCGTTGTAGTGGCTGTAGGTGCCCGAGGCGTGGCCGACCTCCGTGCCGCCGGTGACGTTGATCGCGCAGCCGCTGGCGCTCTTCAGCGTCCTCAGCCCGTCCACCGTCGCCTGGTTGATCTGCTCGAAGGAGGTGCACCTGCTGTTCGAGCGGGTGGTGCAGTTGCCGCTGGAGGACCAGGTGACTCCGGCGCCCCGCAGCGCCGAGGCGGCCGCGGACTGGGACAGCTTCGAGACGGCGAAGGCGTTGCCGGGCAGGGCGATCACCGCGGCCGCGGCCAGGGATCCGGCGGCGAGGGTGGTGCGACGCAGCGTAGTGCGCATGACGGTATCCTTCCTTATGGGGATAAAGCGCTCGAAGGGTGAAGCGGGGTCTAGTACCAGTGCGGTGAACGGGTCTTCCAGGTCTCGTACGCCTTGCACGGCGTGCCGTACCGGTCGTCGATGTACCCCAGGCCCCACTTGATCTGGGTGACCGGGTTGTTGGCCCAGTCCGAGCCCGCGGCGGTCATCTTGTTGCCGGGCAGGGACTGCGGGATCCCGTACGCGCCGCTGCTCGGGTTGGTGGCGTACACCTTCCAGTTGCTCTCGCCGGTCCACAGGCTCTTGAGGCAGCCGAACTGTGCGGACACGGTCCAGCCGTGCGCCCCGAACTGGCTCTGCGCGACCTGGTGGACGGTGCGCGAGACACCCATGGCCGCCATGGTGGCCGGGCCGGCGATCCCGTCGGCGCCCTGCCCGTGGCCGCCCTGCCAGCGTTTGACCGCGGCCTTGGTGCCGTCCCCGTAGAGACCGTCCGCCGCGACCCCGGCCTTGCGCTGCACCGCCTCGACCTGCCGGTGCAGGGCGAGTTCACTGCGGTCCCCGTAGGCACCGTCCTCGGCGAGGCCGTTGTCCTGCTGGAACTCCTTGAGCGCCGCCCGGGTGGCGGGGCCCTGGACACCGTCGATCCCGCTCTGGGGGAGGTAGCCGAGACCGGCCAGGTTGGTCTGCTCCCAGCGCACCGAATCGACGGCGTACGCCTGGGAGGTGCTCAGGGCCGGTACGAGCAGTGCGGCCGTGAGCAGGCCAGCGGCCGCGGCCGGCAGGCGCAGGCTCCGGCGGGTGGCGGCGGGTATGCCCATCACTCTGGTTTCTCCAAGTCGGGTGTGCCGAAGGGGTCGAGGAGGTCGAGACGGATCTCCCGCGCCGTCCACCCGGACAGCAGCGGGGAGGTGGCCAGGGCGCGCCGGGCGCTGCGCAGCGCCGCCGACCGGGCTGCCGCCGCCGAGTCGGCGAGGGCGTAGAGGACGAGGTCGGCCCGTCCCGGAGAGGTCAGCACGCTCACGTGCTGCGGCTGGTCGGCCGGTTCGGTGCACGCCCACAGGACGTCGACCAGTACGTGCCGGTCGAGATGCCGGTGCGGGGCGAGCGGACCTGCCGTCAGTTCCACCGCAGCCATCGCGAGGTGCATGGTCGCGGTCAGTCCCAGATGAGGCCGAAGAAACCGAAGAACACGAGGCGGCCCTCCCTGTCGGTGTGAGTCGGTTTCAGCCGCTGTTCTCCGGCTGCAGCAGAAGCATCGCGGGCGGTCCGCCCCGCTCGGAAGGACTTCGGGGTGAGAGCAAGTGGTCCTGAATGCTTGGTGTCACGGCGGGCGGCCCTGGCCACCTCGGCGGCGGGCCTGTCATCATCTGCGCACCGCGGCACGACCGGCCGCGCAACAGCAGGGGGAGGGCCCGGGGATGGGGTCCGTCGATGTTCACGCACAGGCTGCGCCGGCGGTGGGACCCCGCTCGGCACGCCGCCGACCGGCCGCGGCACTGCGGCCCTTCATCATCAACTACACCGGCTTCCACACGGAGTTCAGCACGCCACGGCGCCGCCTGGAACTGCCCACCGGCTACGTGACGGTGGTGTTCGTCTTCACGGAGGGCCTGTGGGTGACCCGTACGGAGGTGCTGGCACCGACCCGGCTGCGGGCCGCCTCCCGGGCCATGATCAGCGGACCGCGCACCGTTCCGACGATCGGGATGCACGCGGGGGCGGTGAGCGGGCTGGAAGTGAACATGAGCCCGCTCGGCGCCTACCGGCTCTTCGGCATCCCGATGGCCCACTTCGAGGACGCGCACGTGGACCTGACGGAGGTGATCGGTCCGGCGGGCCGGCACCTGACCGACCGGCTGCAGGCGCTCGGCTCCTGGGAGGATCGTTTCGCCCTCCTCGACGAGGTGTTCTGCGCCCGCCTTGACGGGGGCCCGGCCGCCGCGCCCGAGGTCCGCGGGGCGCTGTCCCGGCTGTGGGCGGGCAGCGGCTCCCTGGCCCGGATCGCCGAGGAGACCGGATGGAGCGCCCGCACCCTGCGCGCCCGGTTCCGCGACCAGGTGGGCCTGTCACCGAAGGCCGTGGCACGGGTGTTCCGGCTCCAGCACGCCTTGCGGCTGCTGTCCTCCGGGGTGGCCCCGGCCCGGGTGGCGGCCGCCTGCGGCTACCACGACCAGGCACACCTGAGCCGTGAGGTGAAGGCGATGACCGGACTGCCGCCGTCACGGTTCGTGAAACTGCGTGGCGGACTGCCGCCCGGCTCGGCCCTGGACCGGATGCCGGGCCGGATCACGAGCGTGGTGCTGTCGGGCTAGGGGCGTGCCGTTTTTGACAAGACACGGGTGCGTGGGCTTGCCACGCTTCTGCGCACCACTCGTCACCCACGGAGGATCCGCCTTGTTCGCGACCCTCGGGCTCGATCCGGCCACCGAGGCCGTCTACCGGCTCATGGCCACCCGGCCGGAAGGCTGGGGCGTAGAGCAGATCGCCACCCATCTCGGCTGCGAGGAATCCCGCGTGCGGGAGGCCCTGGACCGGCTCGCACAGGCCTCGCTGCTGCGCCGGTCGCGGGCCGTTCCCGGCACCTGGCGGGCGGTCAGCCCGGAGCTGGGCGTACAGCTCATGCTCCGCCGCCACCAGGAGGAACTCGACCGGCGCCAACGGGAGATCACCGAAAGCCACGCGGCCGTCTCCCGGATGGTCTCCGAGCTGCGCCAGGGACCGGCCCCCGACTCCGGGGCCGGCCCGGACACCGCCGGCGGCCTCGCGGCCGGCGGTGAGCGGCTCGTCGGCATCGACGCCGTCCAAGCCCGTCTCGAACTCATCGCGGAGCAGGCCGAAGCGGAGATCTGCACCTTCATGCCGGGCGGCGGCCAGTCGCAGGCCGCCATCGACGCGGCCCGTGAGAACGACGCCCGGCTGCTGGCCCGCGGAGTCGACGTGCGCACGGTCTGCCTCGACAGCGTCCGCGGCAACCGGCCGACCCTCGGCTACGCCCGCTGGCTCACCGACAACGGCGGCGGCGTACGGACCGTGCCCACCCTCCCGCTGCGCATGATCCTGGTGGACCGTGCCCACGCCCTGGTGCCGCTCGACCCCGCCGACACCCGCGCCGGGGCCGTCGTCCTGCGGCTCGCCGGAGCGGTGGCCGCCCTGACCGCGCTCTTCGAGCAGGTGTGGGAGGCCGCGCTCCCGCTCGGCTGCGACCGGCCGCGCGACGCGTCCACCGGCCTGATGCCGGCCGAGCGGGAGCTGCTGCGGCTGCTCAGCCGGGGCCTGACCGACGAGGCCGCGGGCCACCAGCTGGGCGTCTCGCTCAGCACGGTCCGCCGGTCCATGGCCGCCCTGATGGAACGGCTCGGCGCCCGCAGCCGCTTCGAGGCGGGCCTGCGCGCAGCCCAACGCGGCTGGCTCTGACCCCCCTCCCCCAGCCGCCGCGCCGGGGTCAAGGGCGGCAGTCGGCGCAGGTAGCATGGTTCCTTGCAGAACAACCGGAGCGGACGGCCGCGTCGGGGTCCCCGGATCCCGCCGAGGAACGTCCGGGCTCCACAGGGCAGGGTGGTGGGTAACGCCCACCCGGGGTGACCCGCGGGACAGTGCCACAGAAAACAGACCGCCGGGGGCTTCGGTCCCCGGTAAGGGTGAAACGGTGGTGTAAGAGACCACCAGCGCCTGGGGTGACTCAGGCGGCTAGGTAAACCCCACCCGGAGCAAGGTCAAGAGGGGTCGGCCGTTTTCGGACGGCGGGCCCTGCGCGGACGATCGAGGGCTGCCCGCCCGAGTCCGCGGGTAGACCGCACGAGGCCGGTGGCAACACCGGTCCTAGATGGATGGCCGTCTCCCCGGCGACCGCGAGGTCGCCGGGCGACAGAACCCGGCGTACAGCTCCGGTTGTTCTGCACTCGACGTACGGGAAGGGCCCGCACCCACCGGGGTGCGGGCCCTTCGCCGTGTCCGTGCGTGTCCGTGTCCGTGTCCGCGTGCGCGGCCCGCGCTCAGCGCAGGTGCGAGGTGTCGTTCAGCAGCCGCACCGACGCGTTGCCGTCCGCGTAGTACGCCACCGCCGACAGCGAGGCCGCCGAGAGCTCCATGCGGAACAGCGACTCCGGCGGGGCGCCCAGCGCCAGGCGGACCATGATCTTGACCGGTGTCACGTGCGTGACCAGCAGCACCGTACGGCCCGCGTGCGCGGCGAGCAGCCGGTCGCGGGTGGCCGAGATCCGCCGGGTCGCCGCCGCGAAGCTCTCGCCGCCGCCCGTGGGGGCCGCCTTCGGGGAGTCCAGCCACGCCTGGAGGTCGTCGGGGAAGCGCTCCTGCACCTCGGCGAAGGTCAGGCCCTCCCACGCGCCGAAGTCCACCTCGCGCAGCCCCTGCTCGACGGTCACCCCCAGCCCGAGGCGGTCGGCGACGGCCTGCGCGGTCTCCCGGCAGCGCCGCAGCGGGGAGCTGATCACCGTCTGGACGGTGCCGCGCGCGGCGAGGGCTTCGGCCACCGCCGCGGCCTGGCGCCGGCCGGCCGGGGACAGCTCCGGGTCGCTGCCGCCGCTGCCGGAGAAGCGCTTCTGCGGGGTCAGGGCCGTCTCGCCGTGACGCAGCAGCACGAAGGTCGCCGGCGCCCCCATGTCGGGGCCCCAGCCCGGCGTGGCGAGCGGGGCCTGCCCGGTGCCGGGTGCCGGGGAGGGAATGCGTCCGGGACCGCCGGGGCCCGCCTCCGCGGGCAGGGTGGCGGCCACCGGCTGGACCGCCGGTGCGGGGGCCTGCGTACCGGACGCGGAGGCGAGGGCCGCGCGGACGGCCGCAGCACCCGCCGCGGCGTCTCCGGGCGGGCCCGCCGGGGGCGGGGCGGCCAGGGCGCGCGCCGCCGAGGTGTCCAGGGCCGCCGTCGAGGCCGAGGGCTCCCACTGCCTGCCGAGCCGTCCCGCGTCCATCGCCTCGTTGGCCAGCCGGTCCGCGTGCTTGTTCTGCTCGCGCGGGATCCACTGGTACGTCACGTGCGCGGGCGGCAGGATCGTCGCGGCCTGCGCCGCGAGGGGCTTCATGTCCGGGTGCTTGATCTTCCAGCGGCCCGACATCTGCTCGACGACGAGCTTCGAGTCCATCCGGACCTCGACCCGCGCGTCCGGGTCCAGCTCGCGCGCGGCCGTCAGGCCCGCGATCAGGCCCTTGTACTCCGCCACGTTGTTCGTCGCGACACCGATGAACTCGGCGCGCTCGGCCAACGTCTCGCCCGTGGCCGGGTCGAGGACGACCGCGCCGTAGCCGGCGGGCCCCGGGTTGCCCCGGGAACCGCCGTCGGCCTCCACGACGAACCGCGGCATCAGATGCCCGAGTCGGCCGTACGGACCAGGATGCGGCCACAGTTGTCGTGGCGGACGACTTGGTTCGGGGCCGCTGCCTTGATCTCGTTGACCTCGGCCATGTCCAGCTCCAGGCGGCAGCCCTCGCAGCGGCGCTGGTACAGGCGCGCGGCGCCCACACCGCCCTGCTTGACGCGGATCTTCTCGTACAGGGCCATCAGGTCGGCCGGCATGGAGGCGACGATGACCTCGCGGTCCTTGGTGACCTTGGCGGCCTCGGCGTCGAGCTCTCCGGTGGCCGCGTCGCGGCGCGCGGTGGCGTCGGTCAGCTCGGCTTCGAGGCGGGAGACCCGCCCGGTGAGCTCGGTGACCCGCCCCTGCGCGGCCTCCAGGCGCTCCATGACCTCCAGGACGACGTCCTCCAGGTCGCTCTGGCGCTTGGCGAGGGAGACGACCTCGCTCTGCAGGTTCGCCAGGTCCCGGGCCGAGATGCCCGCGCCGGAGTCCAGCCGCTGCTGGTCGCGCGCCGCGCGCTGGCGGACCTGGTCGACGTCCTGCTCCGCCTTGGTCTGCTCGCGGGCGGCGTCGCTCGCCTGCGTCTGGGCCGCCACGAGCAGGTCGCGCTGCTGCGTCAGGTCCTTGGTCAGGGAGTCGACCTCGGCGTGCTCCGGCAGCGACTTGCGCTTGTGGGCGAGCTGAGACAGCCGGACGTCCAGGGCCTGGACATCGAGGAGTCGGATCTGGTCGGCGGGCTCGGCGTTCAGTTGGGGGCTCCATCGGTAGAAGGGGACGGTTCGGAGGGCGCGTGCGCCGTCCAGGGGTCGGTGACCGTGCGCGACACGTGGGTCCGCAGACCCCAGCCGTGGCGCTCGGAGACGGCGTCGAGCTGGGCCGCGGCCTGCTCGCACCAGGGCCACTCGGTGGCCCAGTGGGCGGCGTCGACGAGGGCAAGCGGGCTCTGCTCGCGGGCCTCGGACGCCGGGTGGTGGCGCAGGTCGGCGGTCAGGAAGGCGTCCACGCCCGCGGCCCTGACCTGCGCGAAGAGGCTGTCACCGGAGCCGCCGCTGACGGCGACGCGGCGGATGGTGGCCTCGGGGTCGCCTGCGGCGCGGATGCCCTGCGCGGTCCGCGGCAGCCGGGCGGCGGCGCGGGCCGCGAACTCCCGCAGGGTCTCGGGGTGGTCGAGCTCGCAGATCCGGCCGAGGCCGCGGCGGCCCTCGGGGTCGGTGGGGTCGGGCACGAGCGGGCCGGTGACCCGCAGGTCCAGGGCGCCGGCGAGGGCGTCGGAGACGCCGGGGTCGGCGGTGTCGGCGTTGGTGTGGGCGACGTGCAGCGCGATGTCGTTCTTGATCAGCGTGTGCACGACACGGCCCTTGAAGGTGCCGGCCTCGACGGTGGTGGTGCCGCGCAGATAGAGGGGGTGGTGGGTGACGACGAGGTCGGCGCCCAGCTTCACCGCCTCGTCGACGATCTCCTGCACGGGGTCGACGGCGAACAGGACGCGGGAGACCTCGGCGTCGGGGTCGCCGCAGACCGTTCCGACCGCGTCCCACTCCTCGGCCCGCGAGGGGGGCCAGAGAGCGTCCAGCGCGGCGATGACTTCAGAGAGACGGGGCACAGGCCAAGGCTACCGTCCGTACGGGAGCACGAGGGTCCCCGCCGGATCCGCCCGGGCCGGGCACCCGCCGGGCCGTACGCCCCCCTCGCACCGCGCGGGCACCGCGCAGCACAACCGCCGCCGCCGACACCGGAGAACCACGCAGCGGCCACCCGTATGTGTGAAGCGCAGGTGGTCGTGTTGTTCGGGTGGAAGTGCGAAAACTAGCTTCCTCACCGGAGGTGACGCACGGATGACTGTCTGTGCCATCGAGATCACGACGAGGGCCCCGTTCACCATCGCCGCGGACGGGTCCTACGCGGCCCGGCTGGCCGGGGACGGCGAGGCGCGCTACCCGGAGCGCTGGACCTTGGCCGGGCCCGAGCCGTATGCGGTGCCGCTGCCGCTGGCCCAGCCGGAGGAGGCGGACAGCGAGGTGCTGGCGCTGGCCGACGGACGGGTGCTGATCCACCGCCGGGTCGCCGAGCGGCACGCGTTCGCCCTGCTCTACCCGACGGGCTGCCCGGGCGCGGGGCCGCGGACCGGGGAGCTGGTGCTGGGCGCGGTGGACCCCCGGTCGGGCGCGGACGGTGCGGAGGGCGTACGGGTGTCCCTGCTGCCGCCCTCCCCCGACGGGTACGGCGCCTTCGCCCTGGCCGCGTCCGACAGGGAGAGCACGGTCTGGCAGGTGGCCGGGGGTGCCTTCGGCCCGGTCGCCCGCGTGCCCGGCCGGTGCTCGGGGGGCGTCTGGCTGGACCGCACCGGGCGGATGCTGGCCCTGGACCGCAGCCTGGACGGCACCACCAAGGCCGTGGCGGTGGACCTGGGGCGCGGCGGCGAGGTCTCCCCGCTGCTCCAGATCGCGGAGGGCAGCGA
Source organism: Streptomyces sp. NPDC044571 (assembly GCF_040647115.1). Taxonomy (NCBI): domain Bacteria; kingdom Bacillati; phylum Actinomycetota; class Actinomycetes; order Kitasatosporales; family Streptomycetaceae; genus Streptomyces; species Streptomyces sp. NPDC044571. The sequence goes on along the minus strand of NZ_JBEZBN010000026.1, from coordinate 23,780 downwards.
GGACCGGCTGCTGCTGGCCGACCCCGACAGCGGGCTGCTGCTGATCCGCTCGGACGCTCCGGCCGCGGGCGAACCGCGCCTGGGATGGGGCGTGTTGGGGAGCTCGCTGCCGGTCCGGTTCCCGGAGTGCCTGCGGGGGGAGGCGGGGACACCGTTCGCGGTCCAGCCCGGGCAGGCCCTGATGCCGGAGACCTGCGGGGTCGCGCTCCGGCTGGAGGACGGCGGGATCGGGCTGTGGCGCCCCGCCGACCGGCACCTGTTCCGCCTCGGCGCGCCCGCCGGCTGGCTCGGCACCGGCCTGTGGAGCCCGCAGGGCCGCCTGCACCTCCCGTACGCCACGTCGGAGGTGCCCTGCGGGATCGCCGGGCTGACGCTGCCGGTGGCCCCGCCGCCGCCGGTGCGGCTGGACCCGCCGCCGGCCGCGCCCCGGCCGGTGCCACTGCAGCAGGCGCCGCTGTAGGGGTGTCGTAGCGGCAGCGGCCGGGGCAAGGCCCCGTCAGCGGCGTTCGAAGGCGAGGTCGCGGGCCGCGTCCAGCGCCGTCGCGACCGCGCCGAGCAGCACCGCGTCCTCCCCGAGCCCGCCGGGCACCACCTTCGGCCGCAGCGGGCCGAGGCTGCGCAGCGTCCGGCGGACGGTGGGCAGCAGCAGGTCGGCGCTGTGGCCGACGCCGCCGCCGAGGACGATGAGGTCGGGGTCGAGGACGGCGGACACCGTGGCGATGGCGTGGGCGAGGCGCTCGGCCTCGATCTCGACGGCCCGGGTGGCGGCCGGGTCGCCGGTGCGGGCGGCGTCGAAGACGTCCTTGGCGGTCAGCGGCCCGGTCATCCCGTGGGCACGGGCGGCCCGGACGACCGCGCCGGCCGCGACCGCGTCCTCCATGCTCTCGGGACCGCTCTCGGGACCGCCCTCGGGACCGCCCTCGGGCTCGGGCTGATGCCGGCCCGCCCAGGGCAGGAAGCCGATCTCGCCGGCCCCGCCGTGCGCGCCGGTGAACGGCCGACCCTCGCTGAGGATGCCCATGCCGAGGCCGGTGCCGATCATGAGGTACACGAAGAGGCGGCTGCCCGCGCCGACGCCGTACGTGTACTCGCCGAGCGCCGCCAGGTTGGCGTCGTTGCGCACCGCGACGGGCACCCCGAGCCCGTCCCCGATCCGGTCGAACAGCCCGGGACGGCTCCAGCCGGGCAACTGCCGGGCGTGGCGCACCCGGCGGGCCTCCGGATCGTAGACGCCGGGGGTGCCGACCACCGCCCGGGTGACCTTGCGCGGGTCGAGCGCGGAGTCGGCGACGAGCCGGCGGGCGGCGGTCACGGCGAGGTCGGCCATGCTGTTGGCGGTCCGGGCCTGGTTGCGTACGTCGGAGCGGGCCACGACGGTGCCGTCGAGGTCGGCGAGCGCCACCCGCAGCCAGCTGCGGCCGATGTCGACCCCGAGGGCGTAGCCGGCCGTCGGGTCGGGGGCGTAGAGCACGGCGACCCGGCCCCGCTCGGGGGCGTGCGTACCGGCTTCCCGGACCAGGCCCGCCTGTTCGAGGGCGGCGAGGGCGCTGGAGACGGTCGGCTTGGAGAGCCCGGTGTCCCGCGCGAGCTGCGCCCGCGAGGCGGCCCCGCCGACGCGCAGCCGCTCCCACAGCAGCCGCTCGTTGGCGCTGCGCTGCCGCTGCGGATTCCAGGGCAGCCCGCCCGCCTCGTCACTGCTGATCACGGCCCCATTCTCACCGTGCCATGCTCGGTCGGGTGACGACTTCCACCCGTACGGGCACCCGGCGGTGCTTCGATGCCGTGCTGTGCGACCTCGACAACGTGATCCGCTTCTACGACGCGAAGGCGCTCACCGCGCTGGAACGCGAGGCAGGAGTACCGGAAGGCACCACCACCCGGCTGGCGTTCGCCCCGGAGCGGGACGGACCGCTGCTGCTGGGCCGGATCACCCGCGGGCAGTGGACGGACTCCATCGCGGCGGGACTGCACGCCGAGGCGGGGCTGCCGGCGCAGCGGGCCCGGGAGTTGGCGACGGCGTTCGCCGAAGCCCCGTTCTCGGCGGACGAGGAAGTGGTCTCGCTGCTGCGCCGGGTCCGGGCAGCGGGGGTCGCCCTGGTCCTGGTGACGAACGCGACGCTGGAGCTGGAGGACGACCTGGCCTCGCTCGGGCTCACGGACCTGGCGGACCACGTCGTCAGCAGCGCCCGGGTGGGGGTGGCCAAGCCGGACCGGGAGATCTACGAGATCGCGGCGGCGCGTGCGGGCGCGCCGGCGGGGCGGTGCCTGTTCGTGGACGACCGGGCGGAGAACGTCGAGGCCGCCGTCGCGCTGGGGATGACCGGGGTGCACTACCGGGGCCCCGCCGATCTGCACGGACCGCTCGGGTCGCTGCTGAGCGCCTGAGTCCGCGGATCCGGCCCGGCGCTTGCGGTGCCGGGCCGGATCCGCAGGTCTGCCGCAGGGTGGGTCAGTCGTGCTTGAGGCCGAGGACCTCGGCCGCCGCGAAGGTCTCGTTCGCCGGGCGGGCGGCGTAGTGCGGGGTGAGGCGCTCGTCCAGCTCCTCGTAGGAGAAGGCCTCCTTCGAGGTGTCGAACTTCGCCGCCACCTTGGGGCGTTCCATCACGACCACGATCCCGCCGTGCACGACGAACAGCTGCCCGTTGGCCCTCGCCGAGGCCGGTGAGGCCAGGTAGCCGACCAGCGGCGAGACGTGCTCGGGGGCCAGCGGGTCGAGCTTGCCCTCCTCCGGGACCTGGAAGCCGGCGAAGACGTCCTCCGTCATGCGGGTCCGGGCGCGCGGGCAGATGGCGTTGGCCGTCACCCCGTACTTGGCCAGGGCCAGCGCCGTCGAGGTCGTCAGCCCCACGATGCCGCCCTTGGCGGCGGCGTAGTTCGGCTGGCCGGCGCTGCCGCCAAGGAAGGCCTCGGAGGAGGTGTTGATGATCCGGCCGTAGACGGGGCCGCCCGCCGCCTTCGACCGCTCGCGCCAGTGCGCGGAGGCGAAGTGGGTGGTGTTGAAGTGGCCCTTGAGGTGGACCCGTATCACCGAGTCCCATTCCTCCTCCGACATCGAGAAGATCATCCGGTCCCGGAGGATGCCCGCGTTGTTGACCAGGACGTCGAGCTTCCCGAAGCTGCCCACCGCCAGCTCGACCAGCTCGCGCGCCTGCTCGAAGTCGGCGACGTCCCCGAGGTGCGCCACCGCCTGCCCGCCCGCCGCGCGGATCTCCGCGGCCACCTCCTCCGCCGGGGCGGCCGACGCCTCGCCGGAGCCGTCGCGGCCGCTCTGGCCGAAGTCGTTGACGACGACGCTCGCGCCGAGCCGCGCCAGCTCGATCGCCTCGGCCCGGCCGAGTCCCCGGCCCGCGCCGGTGACGATGGCGCTGAGACCCTCAAGTGGCAGTGACATCTACCGGATTCCTCTCAGAGTTCGATGCAGGTGCGCAGGGCGACACCCGTGCGCATCTGGTCGAGGGCGTCGTTGATCTCGGCGAGCTGCACGCGGTGGGTGATCAGGCCCGCCAGGTCCACCCGGCCGGCCCGCCACAGCGCGATGGTGCGCTCGTACGAGCGCAGCACGTCCCCGCCCCCGTACATCGACGGCAGGATCTTCTTCTCGTCGAAGAACAGCGAGAACATGTTGACCGAGTAGGTGTCGTCGAGCGCGCCCGCGCCGACCACGACGACCGACCCGCCGCGCCGGGTCATCTCGTACGCGGTCTGCGTCGTCGCGGACTTGCCGACGACCTCGAAGACGTAGTCGAAGCCCTCGCCGGCCGTGATCCGGTTCTTGGCGTCGGCGAAGGCCTCGGGGGCCACCGCCTCCGTCGCCCCGAACCGCAGCGCCGCCTCGCGCCGCGAGGCCACCGGGTCCACGGCGATGATCTGCGCCGCGCCCTGCACCTTCGCACCCTGGATGACGGAGATCCCGACGCCGCCGCAGCCGATGACCGCCACCGAGGACCCGGCCTCCACCTTGGCGGTGTTGATCGCCGCGCCGAGGCCGGTGGTCACTCCGCAGCCGATCAGCGCGGCGATGTCGTACGGCAGGTCGTCGGGGATCGGGATGGCGCACGCGGCGGGCACCACCATCTCCTCCGAGAACGTGCCGGTGCCGGCGAAGCCGAAGACGTCGCCGCCCGCCCGCCGGAAGTTGGGCGTGGCCACGTTCCCGAAGGACTCCAGGCACAGGTGCCCCTGCCCGCGCTTGCAGGCGGGGCAGTGCCCGCAGGGCGGCAGCCAGCAGACGAGGACCCGGTCGCCGATCGCGTGCCCGGTGACCCCGTCGCCGACGTCGACGATATCGCCCGACCCCTCGTGGCCGGGGATGAACGGGGCGGGCTGCGGCAGCACGCCGTTCATCGCGGACAGGTCGGAGTGGCACAGGCCCGTCGCCCTGATGCGGATCCGGACCTTGCCGGGGCCGAAGCCCGCGGTCTCCATGTCGTCGACGACTTCCAGCTTGTCCTGGCCGATCTCGCTCTGCAGTGCTGCGCGCACGGTGCGGCTCCTTGAGGTCGTGTTACGCGTGTTCGACGACGGTGTCGGCGAGGACCGGCGCCTCGTCGCGTTCGACGGCGGTCACCGAGACCTGTACGCGGCCGGGCTCCTGCCACATCCGGATCCGCAGGGTCTCCCCGGGGAAGACGATCCCGGCGAAGCGCGTGCGGTAGGCGCGGACCCGGGAGACGTCACCGTCCAGGACGGTGTCGACGACGGCCTTGAGGGTCATCCCGTACGAGCACAGGCCGTGCAGGATGGGCCGGTCGAAGCCGGCAAGCTTGGCGAATTCGGGGTCGGCGTGCAGCGGGTTCCAGTCCCCCGAGAGCCGGTACAGCAGCGCCTGCTCCTCGCGGATGGGCCGGTCCTCGGTCCGGTCGGGGGCCCGCTCGGGCGGCTCCATCCGCTCGGAGGGCCCCCGGTCGCCGCCGAAGCCGCCTTCTCCCCGTACGAAGATCTGCGCGTCGCTGGTCCAGAGCGGGCCGTCGGCGTCCTCGACCTCCGAGCGGAGGACGATCACCGCCGCCTTGCCCTTGTCGTAGACGGCGGCGACCTTGGAGGTGGTGGTGGCCCGCCCCTTGACGGGGATGGGCCGGTGCAGCTCGATGGAGTGGCCGCCGTGCAGGACGGCGGCGAGGTTCACGTCGATCCCGGGTGCGGAGAGGCCGCCCAGCATGGCCATGCCGGCTCCGGCGACGGTCGCGAAGCTGGGGAGCACGTGGAGCTTGGACTCCAGGGTGTAGCGCAGCTCGTCGGGGTCGGTGGCGGGACGGCCTGCGCCGAGGCCGAGGTGGTAGAGCTGGATGTCCTTGTGGTCCCAGGCGATGTCCCCCCGGCGGGGGTCGGCGGCGAGGGCCTTGGCGGCATCGATCGGCATGAAGATGCTGCTCCTTGTTCGTGGAAGACCTCGGCGCGGCCGTCCGCACCGTCGGCCGCACCGAGGTCGCATACGGGCCGGTTCTAGAACGCGTTCTAGAACCGGTGAGGCCATGTATAACGCACCCCCCGGTACTTGGGAAGACTCCTGACTGCGCGTCAGAGCGCCTCCTCGACGCGCCGGGCCTAGGCTGGTGGAGTGGACGAAATGCCCGTGTACCACCGCCCCGCCAGGTCCCTGCGGGTGCTGCTGTCCCCGCCGAACGCGGCGCTGGCGCTCCGGCTGGGCCTCCAGCCCGACATCGAGGTGGTGGCCTCGGCACTGGCCCGTCCGGCGGTGGCGCTGGTCGAGGAGCTCACGTCGGTGACGGGCCTGCTGGCGGACGATCCGGAGTGCAGGGTGCTGGTGCTGACGGGTTCGGCGCATCCGGGGCTGCGGGACGCGGTGCTCGCCGCCGGTGCGGCGGGGCTGGTCCTGCGGGACGGCCCGCTGGAAGACCTGGCCGACGCCATCCGCCGAGCCTCCCGAGGCGAAACGGTCATCGACCCCTCCCTCACCTGACCCACCGCCGCCGGGATCGGTTCGGCCCGACGCCGCGGGCGGGAAGGTCCGATCGCCTGAGCGGCGCCGCTGCGGGGGCCGGCCCCCGAACCCCCGCGCCTCAAACGCCGGCTGGGCTGGATTTTGCGGGCCCGCGCCTCAAGGCATGACGGGCTGGATTGGTCGGCCCGTGCCTCCAGGCTGGGGCGGGATGGACTTTGGGGCCCGTGTCTCGGGATGAATTGCGGGGCAGCGGCTGGGCCGAGACATCGGCGGGTGGGGTGGGGACACTGCGGTGGTGAGTCGAGGATGAGCGGTCACCGCCGAGTCAGTCCGCGATCCCGCCAGGATCCGCGAGCCGAGACGAACTTCCGGAGTGGCACCGCCCCACCACCACACGCTCCCGAGCAACGACACCACACCCGGCAAAGCCCGCCCCGGCCCCCGAGGCCCCCCGCAACGACACCACAGCCCGCGAAGCCCGCCCCAGCCCCCGAGGCTCCCCGCAGCGACACCACACCCGGCGAAGCCCGATCCCGCGGAACGAGACCACCCCGGCGAAGCCCCCGCCCCCGGGCCGAGCCCCCCGCGCGGGAGCGCCCCGGCGGCCGCGGCCGGCCGCCGGAAGCCGGAAGCCGGAAGCCGGGCACCGTCACCGCCGCAAGAGCGTCACCACCGCCGCCCCGCCCAGCCCGATGTTGTGGGCGAGGCCCACCCCCGCCCCCGGCACCTGGCGAGGCCCCGCCTCGCCCCGCAGCTGCCACACCAGCTCCGCGGCCTGCGCCAGCCCCGTCGCCCCCAGCGGGTGCCCCTTCGAGATCAGCCCGCCGGACGGGTTGACCACCCACCGCCCCCCGTACGTCGTCGCCCCGCTCTCCACCAGCTTCCCGGCGGAGCCCTCCCCGCACATGCCCAGCGCCTCGTACGTCAGCAGCTCGTTGATGGAGAAGCAGTCGTGCAGCTCGATGACGTCCACGTCCTCGATGCCGAGCCCCGACGCCTCGTACACCGCCCGCGCCGCCGCCGTCGTCATCGGCTTGCCGACCACGTCGATGCAGGACCCCGACGCGAACGACGCCTCCGTGTCCGTGGTCATCGCCTGGGCGACGATCTCGACCGCCTTCGCGTGCAGCCCGTGCCGGACGAGGAACCGCTCCGAGACCACCACCGCCGCCGCCGCGCCGTCCGACGTCGGCGAGCACTGGAGCTTCGTCAGCGGGTCGTGGATGGTCTTCGCGGCGAGGACCTCCTCGACCCCGTACACGTCCTGGAACTGCGCGTTCGGGTTGTTCGCCGAGTGCCGGTGGTTCTTGGCGCCCACCGCCGCGAGCTGCGCGGCGGTGGTCCCGTACCGCTCCATGTGCTCGCGCGCCGCGTTCCCGAAGATCTGCGCGGTCGGCGGGGACATCTCGAAGCCGTGCCGCGCCGCCATGATCCCGTAGTGCCGGGCCACCGGCGAGGTCTTGAAGTCCGCGCCCGCGTCCGCCCCGCCGCCCAGCGCGCCGCGCTTCATCTTCTCGAAGCCCAGCGCGAGCACGCAGTCGCTGATCCCGCCCTCGACGAACTGCCGTGCCAGCATCAGCGCCGTCGACCCGGTCGCGCAGTTGTTGTTCACGTTGTAGACGGGGACCCCGCTCAGCCCCAGCTCGTACACCGCCCGCTGCCCGGCGGTGGAGGCCTGGAAGCAGTACCCCACCGGCACCTGCTCGACCAGGTCGTAGCCCACGCCCGCGTCCGCGAGCGCCGCGGCCCCGGCCTCCTCGGCCATGTCCCAGTACTGCCAGTCCCTCGACTCCGGCTTCTCGAACTTCGTCATGCCGACGCCCACGATGTACGACTTCATGCGAGACAACTCCCTCTCCTCCGGTCGGTCAGTCCCTGGGAAGGCCGAGGATCCGCTCGGCGACGACGTTGAGCTGCACCTGCGTGGTGCCTCCGGCGATGGTCAGGCAGCGGGACATGAGCATTCCGTGTACCGCCTGCTCCCCCGCCCCCTCCCGTACCGCGCCCGCCGGGCCCAGCAGTTCGAGGGCGAGCTCGGCGGTGCGCTGCTGGTGGGGGGTCTGGACGAGCTTGCGTACGGAGGCCCCGGCGCCCGGCTCCAGCCCGGACACCTGCTGGAGCGTGGTGCGCAGTCCGATGCAGGCGAGGGCGTGCGCCTCGGCGGCGAGCGCCCCGATGCGCGCCCGGTAGGCGCCGTCGAGCTCCGCGGACCGCGCGATCAGCGCCTCCAGTCCGGTGCTGAAGCTCATTTGGTCGGCCATGTGGACGCGTTCGTTCCCGAGGGTGTTGCGGGCCACCTTCCAGCCGCCGTCGGCGGCGCCGACCAGGGCGTCCGCCGGCAGCAGCACGTCGTCGAGGTACACCTCGTTGAAGAGGGCCTCGCCGGTGATCTCCTTCAGCGGCCGGACCTCGATCCCGGGGGTCCGCATGTCGACGATGAAGTACCCGAGCCCCTTGTGCTTGGGGGCGTCGGGGTCCGTGCGGGCGAGCAGGATCCCGAAGTCGGCGCTCTGCGCGGAACTCGTCCAGACCTTCTGCCCGTTGATCCGCCAGGACCCGTCCTCGCCGGTCCGTTCGGCCCTGGTCCGCAGCGAGGCCAGGTCCGAGCCCGCGTCCGGCTCCGAGAAGAGCTGGCACCAGGTCGTGTCCCCGCGCAGGGTCGGCAGCAGGTAGCGCTCCTTCTGCTCCGCCGTCCCGTAGACGAGGAGCGAGGGCACCACCCAGGTGGCGATCCCGAGGTCGGCGAGCCTGACGCCGGCCGCCGCCAGCTCCTGCTGGACGACGAGCTGCTCCACGGCCCCGGCACCGAGCCCGTAGGGCGCCGGGAGGTACGGCGCGGCGTAGCCGGTGGGCGCGAGGCGCCGCCGGGCGGCGGCCGGGTCGAGACCGCGGGCCTCCGCCACGGCGGCGCGGGCCCCGGCCCGGTACGCCTCGGCCTCCGCCGGCAGTTCGAGCCGCAGCTCCCGCCGGGCTCCGGCCGCCGCGAGCCGCACGGCCCGGGCGCGGTGCGCGTCGCCGGGGCCGAGCAGCTGCCTGGCGACGAGCGCCCGGCGCAGGTAGCGGTGGGCGTCGTGCTCCCAGGTGAAGCCGATCCCGCCGAGCACCTGGATGCAGTCCTTGGCGCACGAGTAGGCGGCGTCGAGCGCGGTGGCGGCGGCCAGTGCGGCCGTCAGCGAGCGCACCGGCGGGGGCTCGTCCATCGCCTGGGCGGCGTCCCAGGCCAGGGCCCTGGCCTGTTCCAGGCGGAGCAGCATGTCGGCGCACAGGTGCTTGACGGCCTGGAACTGCCCGATGGGCCGGCCGAACTGCTCGCGCACCTTCGCGTACTCGGTGGCGGTGTGCAGCGCCCAGGCGGCGGTGCCGCAGGCATCGGCGGCGAACAGCGCGCAGGCCAGGTCCCGGACCAGGGCCTCGTCCAGGTCGAGGAGCCGGCCGGGCGCGACGGCGGTCCCGCGCGCCCGTACCTCGGCGGTGGGCCGGGTGGGGTCGGCGCTCTCGTGCGTACGGATCTCCAGCGCGGCGGCGTCCACGGCGAACCAGTACGTGCCGTGCGCGGCCTCGGCGGCGAGCAGCACGAGGTCGGCCTCCCCGGCGCCGAGCACCGGCGGCGCGGTTCCGTCGAGCAGGTACCCGCCGCCCTCGACGGCGACGGCCGTCAGGTCCCCGGGCCCGAGCGCGACGGCCCCGATACGGGCGCCCTCGGCCAGTGCGGCGGCCAGGTCCCCGGCCCCGGCCCGGTGGAGCAGGACGGAGGCGAGCGCGCTGGGCAGGTACGGCCCGGGCAGCCCGGCCCGACCCGCCTCCTCCGCCACGACGGCGAGGTCCAGCAGGCTTCCGCCCTCCAGGTGGGGGGCGAGCAGCCCGGCGGCGGCCAGTCCGTCCCAGTACACGGGCCGCGCTCCGGTCCGGGGCGGGGTGTCGAGCAGTTTGCGCACCTCCTCGGGGGACATGGCCCGCGCCGCCCAGCCGCGCACGGCCTGGGCCAACTCCCTCTGTTCCTGCGTGATTCCGATGCCCATACGGATCCTGCCGCCTCGTCGCCCGGTCCGGTCGGTCGCCGGTCAGACTAGAACACGTTCCATTCTGACGGAAGGTCAGATGCACGACCCCGCCGAACCGGACCGAGGCCGAACCTCCAAGGGCTGGCCGGAAATCGCTCTGGATCCCCTCCGGTCCAAATGATCGAATCTGGGCGCCGCCTCCACCCCCGACGGAACGGAAATCACCCGTGAAATGTCTCACCTATCTCGACGTGAACGAGCAATTCGCCCACCGCATCGAGAAGGAGGTCAGGGCCGCCCTGGCCCGGCTCGACGCATTACCCTCACACACCCCCGTCACCGCACACGGGCCCGGCGCCACGGAAAGCGCCGTCACCAAACTCCTGCACCACCAGAAAATGCGGCACCCGCTGGCGGTCCTCCCGATGCTGGTGCACGCCACCGAGACGGGGCGCCTCGAACCGGCCCTCCCGCTGTCCGCCGTACACCTGCTGTGGTGGACCTCCGCCTGCTACCTCGACGACCTGGCCGACGGCCACGGCACCGCCGCCTCTCCCGGCTTCAGCCAGAGCGAGGGCCTGCTCGCCTCCCTGATCAGCGGAACCGTGCTCCCGATCCGCATCGTCCAGTCGCTGCCGGTGCCGGACGCCGTACGCCTCCGGCTGACCGCCGAGATCGCCACCGGCTGGGCCGTCGGGACCGAGGGCCAGCTGGGCGACATCAACGGGATCGCCGAACACGCCACCCGCGACACCGTCGTCACCGCCTATCGCGGCAAATCCGGCGGCCCCTACGCGATGGTCACGGCCATGGCCGCGATCCTTTCCGGAGCGGCCGAGGAAAGCGTGGAGCAGTGGCGGGAGTTCGGACATCTCTTCGGAATTCTGTGGCAGCTCTTCAACGACCAGGAGGACATCCTCACCGGCCGCAACGAAGACCTCGCCAACGGCACCGTGACCTATCTGCTCAGCTGCGCCCTCGAACAGGCCCCCACACCGCGCCGCCGGGAACACCTCCTCGGGCGCTGCGCCGCCGCACGGCATTCCAGACAGGCCCGGTCGGAGCTGGCTCGTCTCCTGCTCGCGCCCGACGTCCTCCACCGCTACGGCACCGACCTCGACGCCTTCCGCACCTCGGCCCACCGCCTCCTCGACGAGCTCGGCGGCGACGACACGTACCGCCGGTGCCTGCACCACCTCGTCGACCACGCGGCCCGGCTGCTCCTCCACCCGGACCTGGCGCCGGCCCCCCTGGCGGTCCCGGCCTCCGCGTAGGACGGCGGCCGAGTGCGGCTCAGCGCTGCCAGGCCGCAGCCAGCGCCGTCCGGGCGAGGTCCTTGGCGTCCTGTTCGCAGGACGCCCCCGGATGCCGGTCGGCGGCGACATTCACGTGGACGGTGACGTTGTGGTCGCGGACGGCGAGAGCGCAGGCGGTGGAGGATCCGCCGTCCACCCAGTAGGCCTCGTCGCCGGCACCCAGGCCGGTCTCCCGCCTGTTGCCGCCCCACTCGGCACGGAAGCGGCGCTGCTGCTCGGCGACCGCGTTCTCCAAGCCCCAGCCGCTCAGCAGCAGGTCCCACCGGACCACCTCGGACGGCGGCGCGGACGGCCCGGAGGCGTGCCAGGTGCAGACCGTCTGTGCGTCGTACGCCGTCTTCTCGTGGCGGTCCTCCGCCACGGTCCGCCCGGGCGGCAGCCACCTCGCCATCTCCCCGCAGCCGCGCAGCCCCGTGTACCCGTAGAAGGCGGCGGACGCGGACGCCGACGGGCTCGCGGACCCGGATGCCCGCCCCTTCGCGGACGGGGACCCGCCTCCGCCGTCGGGCCACAAAGTCGCGGCGATGCCCAGGAGCCCGGCCACCACCACGGCCGCGGCAGCCCACCCCGCCCGACGCCACGAGCGCCGGGCCGTCGGCGGGTCAGGGTCCGGCGGCTGCGGCTCCGCGCCCGGCTCACGAGGCCGCTCGGGCTCCGGCTCCGGTCCCGGCTCGGGCTCGGGCCCCGGCTCCGGCTCCGGCTCCGGCTCTGGCTCCGGCTCCGGCTCCGGCGCGGGGGCTTCGCCGCCGAGCAGCCGGTCGATGTCCCTGCGCTGCGCGGCGATCATCCCGTACACCCCGCGCGGCCACGGCCGGCCGGTCGGCGGGAGCGGACCGAGCAGCTCCAGCACCTGTGCGGGGGTCGGCCGGGCCGCCGGATCCTTGGCCAGGCACCGCCCGACCAGGGGCCGCAGCCCGGCCGGGACGGCGCCGAGATCGGGTTCGGCATGCACCACGTCGTACAGGGTCTGGAGGGTGGACGCCGCGGCGAACGGGCTGCGGCCCGTCGCCGCCATCACCAGCACCGAGCCCAGCGAGAACACGTCGCCGGCCCGGGTGGGCTCCCTGCTCTCGGCCTGTTCCGGGGACATGTAAGCGGGCGAGCCCACGATCCAGCCGGCCCGGGTGACACCGGTGCTGCCCCGGCCCTCAACGGCCCGCGCGATGCCGAAGTCGACGACCCGTACGCCGTCCTCGGCGAGCAGCACGTTGTCCGGCTTGAGGTCCCGGTGGACCAGCCCCCTGCCGTGGATCTCCGCCAGCGCCGAGGCGAGCCCCGCCGCGAGGCGGCGCAGGAGCCCCTCGTCCAGCACCCCGACCGTCTCCACGGCGGCCCCCAGCGACGGCCCGGCCATGAACACGGAGGCGAGCCAGGGCGTGGGGGCGTCCGCGTCCGCGTCGATCACGGCCGCGGTGTAGGCACCGGACACCCGGCGCGAGGCCTCCACCTCGCGCCGGAACCGGGCGCGGAACCCGTCGTCGTGGGCGAACTGCTCGTGCACCTGCTTGACGGCGACGAGCCGCCCGTCCGGCCCGGCCCCCAGCAGCACGCGGCCCATGCCGCCCTCCCCGAGGACGCCGACCGTCCGGAACGGCCCGACGCGCTCGGGATCGGAGGGCCTTGGGCGCTGCACCCTTAGACGGTCCTCACGAACGCGGAGAACGCGGCGGGGCTGACGGTGAAGACGGGCCCGTCGGGGTTCTTGGAATCCCGCACCGCGACCAGGCAGGGCTGGGCGGCGACCTCGACGCACTGGCCGCCGGTGTCACCGCTGTACGAGGACTTACGCCACACCGTGCCCGTCATGTGCTGGATGGTGTCCATAACGCTCCTCCATTACGCGGGCGATCCGCGCCGCCGAGTCCTCCACGGAGAGGGCGGCGGCCTGGAGGTGATCGTAACGGAGCGAACCCTCCCTGAGGGCCTGCGGATTGGCCGTCATATGGCCCTGGACGAAGTCCTCGGTGTAGACGATGTCCGGATCGTCGTCGAACCGCAGGAGGTTGAACGAACCCATCAGCCCCGCGTGGGCGCCCGCCTCGAACGGCAGGATCTGCACCTGCACCCACTCTCGGCTCCGCAGGGCCAGCAGATGGGCGAGCTGGTCCCGCATGACCGCCGGGCCGCCGATCTCCTGGTGCAGCACGGCCTCGCTCATCACCACCCACATCAAGGGCGGGTGCTCGCGGTCGAGTACCCGCTGCCGCTCGATGCGGGCGGCCACCTTCGCGTCGAGGTCCCCTTCGGTCCGCAGACCCAAGACGGCCCGCGCATACGCCTCCGTCTGCAGCAGACCATCCACCAGCTGCGCCTGGAAGGTGGAGATGTACGCGGCCCGCGCCTCCATCTCCGCGTACGCCTGGAACCACGTCGGCAACTGGCTGCGCAGCACCAGCCCCACCAGCCGGGAGAACGTCCCGTCCGTCCCGAGCGCCGCGTCCACCCGCTCCGAGAAGTCCCGGGTCGGGACTCTCCTCGTCGTCTCGACCTGGCCGATCAGCGAGCCCGTACAGAAGACGATCTTCCCGAGCTCTGCCTGTTTCAGCCCGGCGTCCTCCCGAAGGCGGCGCAGTTCCGAGCCGTAGTAGTCCAGCGGGGAGGCGCTGGGATCGAGATCACGGATGGTGCCCACGAACGATCACCCCAAGTCCGAGCCGTACGGCGTCCGTTTGGTCCGTTGCCGAGCGTAGGCACACCGCCGCAGTCCGGTGACCCGAATCCCCTAACGGGCTACGCGACACGGTGCGGGGATCATCGGGGGCGGCGTGCCCCGGGGCCGCCGCTGCCGACCCGGTCGGACGCCAGCGCGTTCCGCTGCCACCCCGGGCACGGGCCGTACCAGCCGGTAAGGCAGCATGGCCGCACGCCGCACGCGGCGCACCGCACACCGCACGCCCACCCACCCCACCTGCATGCCGGAGGCACCATGGCCACCCCCAAGCCCGAGACACTCGCCGCCTTCGAGGCCGCCAAGGGGTTCATGCCCGTACGCGAGGGGCTCGCGCTGTACGAGGCCGCCGCCGGGGCGGGGCGCCTCGGGCTGCCGCTGCTGGAGGTCGGCACGTACTGCGGGCGCTCCACGCTCCTGCTGGCCGACGCCGCCCGCGAGGCGGGGGTCGCCGCGCTCACCGTCGACCACCACCGGGGCAGCGAGGAGCAGCAGCCCGGCTGGGAGTACCACGACCCGTCCGTCGTGGACCCCGAGGTCGGCCTGATGGACACCCTGCCGACCTTCCGCCGCACCCTGCACAAGGCGGGACTGGAGGAGCACGTCATCGCGATCGTGGGCCGCTCCCCGCAGGTCGCCGCGGCCTGGGGCGGCCCGCTCGGCTTCGTCTTCATCGACGGCGGCCACACCGACGAGCACGCCACCGGCGACTACGAGGGGTGGGTCCCGCACCTCGCCGAGGGCGGCACGCTCGTCATCCACGACGTGTTCCCCGACCCGGCCGACGGCGGGCAGGCCCCGTACCGCATCTACCTGCGCGCGCTGGCCTCCGGGGCCTTCGAGGAGGTCTCCGTGACCGACTCGCTGCGGGTCCTGCGCCGCACCGGCCCGGGGCTCTAGCCGCTCCGGGGCGGGCTTATCGACGGATTAGCACACCACGCCCCCGGATGGACCACTGTCCGCGCCCGCGCCGAGCACTCGGCATAGCATCGCGGCGTGCGCTACGACGACAGCCCCCCACCGCCCGCGCCCGCCGCCCCGGCCAGCCCGGATCGGCGATGGTTCGCACGCCGCTCCGCGTTCGCCGTCGGGACCGCCGTGCTCGCTCCGACCCTGCTCGCAGGCTGGGTCCTCGTCCAGGTCACCACCGGAGCGGGCGCGGACGACGCGCGGCCGCCCCGGATCGTGATGCCGGCCGCCACCCCCACGGAGGGCCCGAGCACCATGCCGAGCCCCTCCGCCAAGAACCCGCTCGCCGGCCGGACCGTGGTCGTCGACCCCGGTCACAACACCGGCAACTTCCAGCACAGCAAGGAAATCAACCAGCTGGTGGACATCGGCACCAACCGCAAGGAGTGCGACGCCACCGGTACCTCGACCAACTCCGGCTACAAGGAAGCCGAGTTCACCCTCGACGTCTCACGCAGGCTGCGCACCGCCCTGGAGGCCAAGGGCCTCAAGGTGGTGTTCACCCATGACGGCGAGCGCCCCTGGGGCCCCTGCATCACCGAACGCGCGCGCATCGGCAACGAGGCGAAGGCCGACGCCGTGGTCTCCGTCCACGCGGACGGGGTCTCCGAGGGCAGCCGCGGCTACCACGTCATCCTCCCCGCCAAGGTCAAGGCCGGCGCCGCGGACACCGCGGACATCGTCGGACCGTCCCGGGTGCTCGGCGAGCGGATCGCCGCGAACTTCGCCCGGACCACCGGAACCTCACCCGCCAACTACCTCGGCGGCGGTACCGGTTTGGTCGTCCGCGACGACCTCGGCGGACTCAATCTCTCGACCCGGCCCAAGGTGTTCGTCGAATGCGGCAACATGCGTGACTCCAAGGACGCGGCGCTGCTGACGAGTCCGGAGTGGCGGCAGAAGGCGGCCCAGGGCATCGCGGACGGCATCGTAGGCTTCTTGGGCGGGTAGTCCCCCTGGGACAGCCTGCCGCCCCGATCATCTCGGCCGCGGGGAACCTCCGTACCATGGTCCCGCCCGCCCCGCTCCTGCACGTGCGACCGCGGCACCACGAGACGACCGAGACCGAGAAGGACACCTAAGACGTGAACATCCGCTCCCTCACTCGAGGCGACGGCGTGGTGATCGGAGCAGCGGCGCTGCTGTTCATCGCCTCGTTCCTCGATTTCTACTCCGCGACCGGCATCGACATGCCGAGCGCGTGGGACACCGACGTCTACCGTCTGGCGCTTCCCACGATCTTCCTGCTCGGCTTCATCGCTGCCGGTCTGCTGATCGCGGCCCGGTTCAAGCCGGAAGGCCCCAAGCTCGCGGGGCTGCCGCTGTCGGCGTGGGGGACGGTGCTCGCGGTGGCGGCCGCCTGGTCGGCCCTGTGGTCGATGATCACCAGCCCGAGCGGCGCCGACCTCGGCGCCGGCTGCATCCTCGCGTTCCTCGCCACCCTCGCGCTGGCCGGGGTGGCCGTCGCCGGCGCGAAGGTCCCGGCGCTCGCCGGCCAGCTGGTCCCCGAGCCGAAGCCCGCCGCCACGCCGTACGGGGGCCAGCCCGGCACCGGCTACGGCTACCCCGGCGGCCAGCAGCCCCAGCCGTACGGCACCACCCCGCAGCCGACCCCGCCGTACGGCGGCGGCACCCCGGCTCCGGGCCCGCAGGACGCGGCGCCCGCCCCGGCGGCGGACTTCACCCCGTTCTGGTTCGCGGTGCCGGTGGCCCGTCCCCTCTTCGGTGAGGACGGCTCCCCGACCCCGATCGCCGAACTCGCCCCGGGCACCTGGTACCTGGCCGTCGACCAGCGCGGTCCGTCCACGCTGATCGCCCAGACCCAGGACGGCCGCCGCGGCGTCCTGAACGACACCTCGGGCATCCAGCGCGGCTGATCCCGCCCGCGCCCGAACGGCCCCCGCCTCCCTGCGAGGCGGGGGCCGTTCGCCTTCCCGCGCCGTTCGCCCTTCCCGGCGCGGGGACCGGTGCCCTACAGTCACCTGACGGCTCGTCAGGTACGGCTCACGGCATCGCGGAGGGGACCGCCCATGCGCCTCGGACTCGCACTCGGCTACTGGGGCCGCGGCCCCCACCCCGGCCACCTCGACCTCGCCACCGAGGCGGAACGCCTCGGCTACGACTCCGTGTGGACCGCCGAGGCCTGGGGCTCCGACGCCTTCACCCCGCTCACCTGGATCGCCGCGCACACCTCGCGGATCCGCCTGGGCACCGCCATCGCGCAGATGGCCGCCCGCACCCCCACCGCCACCGCCATGCACGCCCTCACCCTCGACCACCTCTCGGGCGGCCGCATGATGCTGGGCCTCGGGCTGTCCGGCCCACAGGTGGTGGAGGGCTGGTACGGGCGCCCGTTCCCCGCGAGCCCGCTCACCGCCACCCGCGAGTATGTCGACGTCATCCGCCAAGTACTGCGCCGCGAAGCCCCCGTGACGCTCGACGGGCGCTTCCACAGCCACCCCTACCGCGGCGAGGACGGCACCGGAATCGGCAAACCGCTCAAGCCCATCACCCACCCGCTGCGCGCGGACCTGCCCCTCCTGCTCGGCGCCGAAGGGCCGAAGAACATCGCCCAGACCACCCGCATCGCCGACGGCTGGCTCCCCCTGTACTGGTCACCGATGCGCACCGACGTCTACCAGGCCGCCCTGACCGGCCTCCCCGAGGGTTTCATGATCGCCCCGATGGCCCGGGCCAAGGTCTGCGACGACGTCGCCGAGGGCCTGCTCCCGGTCAAGGTGATGCTCGGCTTCTACATCGGCGGCATGGGCCACGCCGCCCGCAACTTCCACGCCGACCTGATGGCCCGCATGGGTTACGAGGAGGAGGCGCGCCGCATCCAGGAACTGTTCCTCGCCGGCCGCAAGGAGGAGGCCGTCCTCGCCGTCCCGGACGCCTTCGCCGACGAGATCTCCCTGGTCGGCCCCCGCGAACGCATCGCCGAACGCCTGGAGCTCTGGCGCAAGGGCCCGGTCACGGACCTGCTCGTCACCGCCCCCGACCCGCACACCCTGCGCGTCCTGGCGGAGCTCAACGCCTAGGACTCCGGGTCGGACGGGGTTACGGCGCCTTCCCGCTCCTCCTGCGGTACGGCCGCCAGCAGCTCCCGCAGGTCCAGCGGCATGACCGCGATCTCCATGCTCGCGCCGTCCCCGTACACACAGGTCACGATCCGCGAGCCGGGATTGATGGACATCCCCTCCCACACCGACGGCGCCCGCACCGCCGTGGCCCGGCCCTGCGGCAGCGGCACCGGCGCGCCGCGCCCCGGAACCCACCGGGCCCCGCCGGGGCCCTCGTACACCCGCCCGGCCCGCCAGCGGCCCTCCCCGGCCGGCTGCCGCACCATGCACGGGATCCCGGAAACGGGCCCGGTGGCCGTGCGCCGCCCGTGTCGACGGCGCACGAACCACCCGGCCCCGGCCGCCAAGGCGGCGGCCGCACACATGACTCCGAACTCGCTCACGCGACCATTGAACAGGCCGCCCGGGCTATCCGCCCAGCTGGGAGGCGCTCGGCACCTTGTCGGTCACCTCGGCGCCCGCGCTCTTGCCGGCGTCCTTGACGCCGCTGATGACGTCGTCGAAGGAGGTGATGTCCGCGTCGTTCGCGTCACCCTTGCGCAGTTTGCTGCCGAGGCCCTTCAGCGATTCGATGCCCGCCGTCAGCGGGGCCACCGCCTTCGAGAGCAGCGGATCGGCCTTGGCGTTGGCGGCGGCCGCCTTCAGCCGGTTGTAGGCGAAGGCCCCTGCGAGGCCCGCCTTGATGAGCGCGAAGGTACGGCCCTTCGCCCCCTTCTTGAACTTGCCCGCCTTGTACGGCTTGATGATCCACTGGTACGTCGCACCGGCCGCAAGGCCCGCGTTGGCGACGAACCGCGTCTTGGCGAACTTCTGCCGCTCGGCGGACGTGCTCGGCGTGGGCTCGGCCGCCCGGGCTTCGGCCTCCTCGGCCGCGATCCGGAGGGCAACGGCCTCCTCGGACGCGGTCACGGACTGGGAGACGTCCTCGCGGCTGCTCCGGTCACCGGAGCCGCCGCCGCAGCCGGTGCCACCGGCGACCAGCGCGGTGGACAGGAGCAGCGCCGTGAGGGCGCGACGGACACGTACGGTTCTGGGTATGGACACGGTTTCCTCCGGGGAGTGAGGTGTCCATCGCAGCCTCACCCCCGGCCCGAAACTGCGCCACTTGGGGGACCCGTTCGGGTTTGCGGCGCACCGGCGCGGCAAGACGCGTGACATGCGCACACACACCCGAGTACACGCCAGAGGAAGCGGCCAGGCCGCCCGGGGCGTCGCCTTGGTCGCGGACGTACTGGCCTTCGTGATCGTCCTGTGGATCGTGCTGTACCTGCTGGACGCCAACCGGTCCAACGGCCTGGTGGACTTCGTCCACGACGCCGCGACCTGGCTGGCGACCTGGTCCTACGACCTGTTCACCTTCAGCACCGAATGGGTCCAGGTGGTCGTCGGCTACGGCCTGGCGGCCGTGGTCTACCTGTTCGTCGGACACCTGGTGGCGGGCTGGCTCCACCGCCGCTGACCACCGCGGAACGCGGGCAGGCCGCCGTCCCCGGCGGCCTGCCCGAACATGATCCGGAAGGCGGGCCCTACGCCCCCGGGACGGCGCAGCAGTCCGGCTCCAGCCCGGACGGCAGGGCCTGCGCCCCGAACACCGCCCCGGTGGCCTCGTCCCCGCCCAGCGCGGCCACGGCCAGCAGCAGCGAACCGGCGGTCCACGTCGTCTGCTCCACGGGCCACACCGCCTTGTCCTCGAAGACGTACCCCGTCCAGTACATGCCGTTCTCGGCCCGCAGGTGCGTGATCGACCGCAGCACGTCCAGCGCCCGGTCCGACTCCCCCACCGCCCACAGCGCGAGCGCCAGCTCGCAGGACTCGCCGCCCGTCACCCACGGGTTCGGCAGCACGCACCGCACCCCGAGCCCGGGAACCACGAACTCCTCCCACCGCCCGTCGATCCGCGCCTTCGCCTCCGCGCCGGACAGCGCCCCGCCCAGCACCGGGTAGTACCAGTCCATCGAGTACCGGGACTTGTCCAGGAAGCGCTCCGGGTGCCGCCGTATCGCGTGCCCCAGCGCGCCCGCCGCCAGCTCCCAGTCCGGCTGCGGCTCCTCGCGGTGCTCGGCGATCGCCAGCGCGCACCGCAGGGCCTGGTGGATCGACGAGGAACCGGTCAGCAGGGCGTCTGTGACCGCGGTGCCGTCCGCCTCCCGCTTCCAGCCGATCTCGCCGCCGGGCTGCTGCAGGGCGAGGACGAACTCGATCGCCGCGTAGACGGTCGGCCACATGCGGTCCAGGAACGGATCGTCACCGGTGGCCAGGTAGTGGTGCCAGACCCCGACCGCGATGTACGCGACGAAGTTGCTCTCCCGGCTCGCATCCTGCGGCTCGGCGGTGTCCACCCCCTCCGGCCGGTCGGCATAGGCCGCGTACCAGGAGCCGTCCGGGTTCTGGTGCCGGGCCAGCCATTCGTACGCCCGCTCCGCCGCCTCGTGCTCGCCCGCCGCGTCCAGCGCCATCGCGGCCTCGGTGTGGTCCCACGGGTCCAGGTGGTGGCCCCGGAACCACGGTATGGCCCCGTCGGAGCGCTGCGCCGCGAGGATCCCGGCCACCGTCGCGGCGGCCTCCTCGGCGGTCAGGACGCCGTCCAGGATCAGGCGTTCCGTACGCCCGGGCGAACTCACTGCGCCGCGCCGACGGGAAGGTGCGGCTTGGTCGCGTACGCCACGAAGCTCTTGCCGATCACCGGGTTGAGCGCCTGCTCCGCCAGCCGCGTGGCGAGGGGCTTCTTCATGATGTCCCAGACCAGCAGCTTGTGGTACGCGCGCACCGGCAGCGCCTTGTCGTTGTCGACGCCGAAGGCGCACTTGAGCCACCAGTACGGCGAGTGCAGCCCGTGCGCGTGGTGCGTGCCGTACGGGCGCAGGCCCGCGGCCTTCATCTTGCCGAGCAGCTCGTCCGCCTTGTAGATGCGGATGTGGCCGCCCTCGACCTCGTGGTACGCGTCGCTCAGCGCCCAGCAGATCTTCTCCGGGCCGTAGCGCGGCACGGTGATCGCGATGCGGCCGCCCGGCTTGAGGACGCGGACCATCTCCGCGAGCACGCCCTTGTCGTCGTGGATGTGCTCCATCACCTCGGAGATGATGACCACGTCGAAGGACTCGTCGGGGAAGGGCAGGGCCAGCGCGTCACCCTCCATGGCGGTGGCGGTGGCGCCGGCCGGGGCCTCGCCGGCTTCCTTCATCGCGGCGAACCACTTGGCGACCTCGCGGATCTCCTCGCCGTTGCGGTCGACCGCGACGACCTGGGCGCCGCGCCGGTAGCACTCGAAGGCGTGCCGGCCTGCGCCGCAGCCCAGGTCGAGTACGCGGTCGCCTGCGGCGAGCGGGAACCGGGAGAAATCGACGGTCAGCACGGGGTCCTGCCTTCGCAGTCGCGGGGGTGGAGGGGGGAGTACGGGAGGTGGAAGAAGAGGGGTGCGGGGGGTGGTCGGAGCGGAGCGTCACCGCACGCGGCGGCTGCGGGCGGCCGCCTGCTGCGCGATGGCCGCGCGGTAGTGCGCGGCGGTGCCCTCGGCGGCTCTGGCCCACGTGAAGCGGGCCAGTACCCGCTCCCGCCCGGCGGCGCCCAGGCGGGCCCGCAGCAGCGGGTCGCCCAGCATCCGGCCCAGCGCGGCGGCCAGCGCCCCGGCATCGCCCGGCGGCACCGCGAGGCAGGTCTCCCCGTCGGGCCCGGAGACCTCGGGGATGGCGCCGCCGGTGGTGGCGACCAGCGGCGTGCCGGTGGCCATGGCCTCGGCGGCGGGCAGCGAGAACCCCTCGTACAGCGAGGGCACACAGGCGACCTGGGCGCTGCGCACGAGGTCGACGAGCTCGGCGTCGGTGATGCCCTTGACGAAGCGGACCGCGTCCTGGAGCCCGTACGACTCGATGGCCTTGGCCACCGGTCCCTCCTCGGCGCGCTTGCCGACCACGACCAGGTGGGCGTCGGGCTGCTCGGTCCGCAGCTTCGCGAGCGCCTCGACGAGGTGCACGAGCCCCTTCAGCGGGACGTCGGCGCTGGAGGTGGTCACGATCCGCCCCGGCACCTCGGCGACGGACGGGTCCGGCGACCACAGGTCGGTGTCGGCGCCGATGTGCACGACGTGGATGCGCTCGTCGCGCACGCCCAGGTGCTCGGCGATCTCCTGCTTGGAGGACCCGGAGACCGTCAGCACGGACGGCAGCCGGCGGGCGACCCGCCCCTGCATGCGCGTGAAGGCGTACCAACGCCGGACGGAGACCCGCTTCTTGCGGTCCTTCGCGGCGTCGAGGTCGAGGCGGCGGTCGACGGTGATGGGGTGGTGGATGGTGGTGACCAGCGGGGCGCCGAGGTCGGCGAGCAGTCCGTAGCCGAGGGTCTGGTTGTCGTGGACCACGTCGAACTGGCCCGCGCGGGCCGCCAGGTGCCGGCGGGCCCGCAGCGAGAAGGTCAGCGGCTCGGGGAACCCTCCGGTCCACATCGTGGCGACCTCAAGGGCGTCGATCCAGTCCCGGTACTCGTCGCGCTTCGGGGTGCGGAACGGATCGGGCTGGCGGTAGAGGTCCAGACTCGGCAGCTCGGTGAGCGTGGCGCCGGTGTCGAGGACGGGGTACGGCTGCGCGCCGATGACCTCGACGGAGTGCCCGAGCCGGACGAGCTCGCGCGAGAGGTGCCGGACGTACACGCCCTGGCCGCCGCAGAACGGGTTCCCCTTATACGTGAGGAGCGCGATGCGCAGCGGGCGGTCGCCGTCGGTGGCGGCCCCCGCGAAAGGGCTCGTCACCATGGCCTCAGCGGTCACTCTCGGCCCCCTTCTCCCTGCACTTTTCGCCGGAGCGTAACCGCTCGGATAATGTAGAACAAGTTTCAGACTTGATCCGTTGATGACCATTGAATCTACCGGCCGGAAACTACACCGTAAGAGGTGGAGCAGGTGATTCGCGCCACGGCCGCGGCGCCTGCCATGCTGGGCCGGGATCAAGCTCGGAGCGGCCCGGGAAGCAGCACCGCCACGACACGGAACGCATGGAACGGGGCACATGACAGCGGAAGCGAAGGCCGTCACCACGCCGACGTCCCCTCCCCTGACGGAGCGCCAGGAGGCGCGGCGGCGCCGGATCCTGCACGCCAGCGCCCAGCTGGCCGGGCGGGGCGGTTTCGACGCCGTCCAGATGCGGGAGGTCGCCGAGGCGGCCGGCGTCGCCCTGGGCACCCTGTACCGCTACTTCCCGTCCAAGGTGCACCTGCTCGTCGCCACCATGCAGGACCAGCTCCAGCACATGCACACCACCCTGCGCAAGCGGCCCCCGGCGGCGGAGGACCCGGCGGCCCGGGTCGCGGAAACGCTGATGCGCGCGTTCCGCGCGCTGCAGCGCGAACCGCACCTCGCCGACGCGATGGTCCGCGCCCTGACCTTCGCGGACCGCAGCGTGAGCCCCGAGGTGGACACGGTGTCGCGCCTGACCACGGCCATCATCCTGGACGCCATGGGCCTGGACGCCCCGCCCACGGCGGAACAGCTCTCGGCGGTCCGGGTGATCGAACACACCTGGCACTCGGCACTGATCACCTGGCTCTCGGGCCGCGCGTCCATCGCCCAAGTCAAGATCGACATCGAAACGGTCTGCCGCCTCATCGACCTCACGTCCCCACCCCGAGAAACGGCCTGAACCGACGGGTGGGGTGGGGCGGAGACGGGATCCCCGCATGCGGTGCCGGAAGGCAGGGCGGGGGCTTCGGTGGTCGGGATGCCCGCACCCGGGGTCGGAGGGAGTCCGGGGGCGTCCCGTCAGTCGACTGTCCTTCCGTGTCGGTCCGGGCCGTCAAGGGCGCTCCGTCGGCGGGGGGCGTCGGGGTGGCCGTGGGCCCCCCCTGTGCGCCCGG
>NZ_JBEZBN010000025.1:0-95245 GCF_040647115.1 Streptomyces sp. NPDC044571 | reverse complement strand
GGGCGTGGGGGTGCCCGTGATGGTGGTGGCGCTGGCGGGGTAGCTGGTGGGGTGGCCGCGGCCCACGGTGGCCCCCGGCCCCGGCCAGGACCGGGGTCCGGGCCGCGGCGGGGTCCGCGACCGCCAGGCTACTGCGTCAGGACCGTGAGGTCCTGGGCGGCCTTGGGGACCGACACCATCGCGTGGTCGTCGGACAGCGGCTGGACCGTGAACATCGGGATGCCCTCGTGCGGCAGCGTGAGCGTGCGGGCCGCGTAGAGCGGGCCGCCGGAGACCGTCTCGACCGTGAGCGCGTACACGCCCTTGGCTCCGGCCGGGGCCAGGGACAGCACCTGCGTCGTCCCCGCCTTGACGGTGAGCTCCTTGACCGCCGCCTCACCGGCCTCCGTGGCCGCCGACGCCGTCACCTTCACCTTCGCGTCGGCTCCGCCGGCCGCCGTCAGCGACAGCACCGTCGCGTTCTCGTCGGCCCGGTTGTCGGCGACCGTGGCCCGCGTCCCGACCGGCGCCGTCGCGGGGACGAAGCCGAGCTCCTGCTTGGCGCCGCTGCCGCGGACCACGCGGACGGCGGCCACCGCCGGCACGGCCTTCTTCCCGGCCGCCGGGGCCAGCAGCAGCGAGCCGGGCTCGCCGCGGGTGACGTCCTTGAGGTCCAGGCTCGCCGTCATGCCCGCCTTGACGTGCAGCTGCTCGTTGCCGGCCGGGGTGATCGAGCCGTTCGGCCCGGCCAACTTGATGCCCAGGTCCGCGTCCTCCTCGCCGGGCACGAAGGCGACCAGCCGTACGGAGGTGGCGTCCGCCGGGATCCCGGGCAGCACCAGGGAGCCCGCCGGGTCCACGGAAGCCGGCAGCCAGTCGGCCCCGACCCCCTCCTCGCCGACCTGCACCGAGGCGCCGACCCGGCCCGCGCGGGTCGTCACATGCGCGGTGAGGTCGGCCAACTGGGCGCCGGGCGCCAGGGAGGCCAGGGAGACGGACTTGCTGGACTTGGGGTCGATCCGGATGTTCTCGCTGGTGCCCGGCTCGGTCTTGACCACCCCGTCCGGGCCGAACATCTTGATGTCGATCACGGCCGCGGTGTCGTCCGGGTTGGTGAGGTGCACGTAGTCCTCGCGCCCCTTGGCGGTGCTCGCTCCCGGGAACCAGAAGTCGGTGCCCGGCGCGGTGCAGCCCAGGCCGAGCACGCCGCGCGCCCGCCCGACCGAGACCTTCGTGGTCTGCTGGGCGGTCCAGCCGGGCGCGAGGATCCCGTCGGCCGTGCCGGTCAGCGCGGGCGCCTCGGCACCAGAGGCGGCGGCCCCGGCCGGCTTGCCGCGTTCCTTGAGCTCCAGGACCGGCTTGGCCTCCTTGGTCGCGCCGAGCAGCCGGGCGGTGCCCTTGCCGCCCGCGCCCGCCGTGCCGGGAGTGATCGAGGTGTACGTGGTCTCCGCGATGTCCGAGGAGCTGGGCGCCGGGCACACGAGCGCGGACCGCTCCACCGGCATCCGGGCCGCCGCTGCCGTCTTGGCGTCGGCGGCGGGCGCGGCCGGGGCGGCGAGGTGGGCGATGCCGGTGACGGCGGCCAGGGCCGCGGCCACCGCCGCCAGCGTCAGGGGTGCGCGCTTCACTGCTGGGGGCTCCCGTCCGGACGCGGGTCGTGCTGTCCGTAGGTGTCGTACGAGTACGGGTACGGGTACTGCTGCTGCCCGGGCTGCCCGTACGGCTGCTGCGGGTCCTGGTCCTGCTGCGGGTACGGGTACTGCTCCGGGACGGTGTACGGCGGCTGCTGGGGCTGCTGGGGCTGCTGGGGCTGCTCCCAGCCGTAGCCCTGGTCGCCGTACGAGGGGTACGCGTACGTCTCCTCCCCGTACGCCGGCTGCGCCGGGATCTGCGCGTACGGGTCGGCGACCGCGCCCTCCGGCTCCGCCGCCGCGGCGGCCCCGGCCTGCGCGGACTCGGCCTCCGCACGGAGCCTGCGGGCCCGGCGGCCCTCCCCGGCGGCCTCGCCCGGGGCGGCGGACCGCTCGGCGGCGACCTCGGCCTCCTCCTCCGGCAGGTCGTCGTCGAGCCGGGCGCGGCGGCCCGGCAGGGCCATCACCAGCAGCACCAGCGCGAGCAGGCCCTGCGTCCAGTGCCAGGCGGTCCGGGTGAGGGCGTCCTCGTGGACGAGGTCGAGGCGGCCTCCGGCGGCGGGCAGTTCGAAGCCCTGCGCCCAACCGTCCAGCGTCTTGGGCTTGAGGGGCTTGCCGTCGAGGGTGGCCTGCCAGCCGGGGGCGGCGCGGTCGGCGATGCGCAGCACCCGGCCCGCCTCGCCCGCCGGGATCTTGGTGTGGGCCTCGACGGGGCCCGAGGCGACCGGGATGGGGGCCTCGCCCGGCTTGCCGGAGACGATGGCGGCGCGGACGACCTGGCGGTCCACCCGCCACAGGGCGCTGCCGTCGAGCTGGCTCATCCGGCTGAGGCCGGGAGTGGCGTCGAGGACCTTGTGCATCTGCGGCGGGGCGCCGTCGCGGACCAGGATGTAGCGGATGGCGAAACCGCTGAGCTGGTCGCTCTGGTCGGCTCCGGATCCGGCGACGAGACTGGACACCACCTTGTCGAGCTGCGGGCTGCTGCCTGTCTCGGCGGCGAGTTCGGCGTCGCCGAGGCGGCCGCCGGAGCCGCGGACCAGGGTGTAGGAGACGACGGCGGGCGAGGCTGCGCCGAGGACGAGAGTGCGGGCCTGGTCGCGGGTTCCGCTCTCCTCGGCGACGAAGGCGGGCACCTGTACGGGGTCGCGCCGCTCCAGCGGTCCGTTCGCGCCGCTGATCATCCAGCCGGCGGCGGCGAGCAGCGGGCCCGCGGCGGCGGCGAGGGCGATCAGGGCGGCGAGCGGCTGGCGCCAGCCGAAGTTGCTGGCGGCGACCCGCTCCTTTGCCCCGTCGGCGCCGAGGACGGCCGCGGCCAGCAGGGCGAGGCCGTACACCAGGGTGGCGGGGCCGGCCCAACCGGTGCGGTTGGTGAGGGCCGCGAGGAGCAGGGCGGCCAGGGCGGTGGCCCAGGCGGTGCGGACGGCGAACTGCCGCTCGGTGCGCAGCAGGGCGGCGAGTGCGGCGAGGACGACGCCGCCGAGCAGGACTCCGGCGGTGGCGCGGGGGCCCCCGGGGCTGATGCCGAGCAGGTCGAGGGCGGTGGCCGAGCCGGTCCCGTAGCGCAGGCCGGCCTCTTGGAGGAGCCGGCCGGGGTGGGTGAGCAGGCTCAGCGACCAGGGGGCGAGGACGAGGAGCGGGACGGTGAGTACGGCGAGCAGCCGCAGGCCGTACGTCTTCCACTCGGCGCGGCGCAGTACGAGCGCTGCCGTCCCGAGGACGGCGGCGAGCGGCCAGACGACGGGGGTGAAGGCGGTGGCCAGGGTCAGCAGGAGGATGTACGTCCACACGGCGCGCCGGCTGCCGCGGCCGCCGTCGGCTCCGGTGAGGGCGAAGGCGGCGACGGCGGAGCGGGCGATGAGGGGGAGCAGGATCGCGAGGACGGCGGTGCCGAGGCGGCCGCCGGCGAGGGCCCCGGTGACGGCGGGCAGGAAGGCGTACGCGACGGCGGCCCAGGCGCGCAGCAGCCGGGACTCGACCAGCGGCCGGGAGGCGAAGTAGGCGGTCAGTCCGGCGAGCGGGACCGAGCAGACCAGCAGCAGGGTCAGGGCGGCCTGGGTGGAGCCGAACAGCACCGTGGAGAAGGCGCCGAGGACGGCGAGGTAGGGGGGCGCTCCGGCGGTGGAGCCGGTGCCGACGGGCTGCCAGTCGTCGGTGTAGCCGCGCCAGAGGTCGAGTCCGCTGTCGGGGGCGGGCAGCAGGGCGCCGCCCATCAGGGAGCCGCCGCCGAGCAGGGCGCGGCAGGCGATGACGGAGACCAGCAGGAGGACGGCGAACAGGACGGGCGCCGGGTTGCGGGCGATCCGCTTGAGGCGGGCGAACTGTTCGATCTCCAGGTAGTCGGCGTCGTCCCCGCCGGGGCCGGACTCGACGGCCCCGCCGTGGCGGCCGACGGCGTGGGTGTCGGTGTCGCGGTCGGCGCCGAAGTACCCGGCGAGTTGTTCGGCGTTGGCGCGCAGGGTGGCGCCGGGCGGCGGGAAGAGGGGGCGCAGTTCCTTCGCGGGGACGGCGGGGCGGCCGCGTCTGCGGCGGGCGCCGAGGATGCGGCCGGGGCGCAGCAGGGCGGCGAGGAGGCCGGTGAACTCGTCGACGGCCTGGCCGGGGGCCTTGCCGACGAGGTAGGCCAGGGTCCGCAGGACGGTGCCGAGGACGAGGCGCAGCAGGACGTAGGGCAGGGCGGGGCCGGAGCTGTTGACGAGCACGGTGTAGACGGCGCCGGTCTTGTCGACGCGGTGCGGGCTGGCGCTCGTACGTCCCGCGCAGTCGACGGTGCGGCGTTCGCGGGCGGCGGCCTCGGCGTGGCGCATGACGGCGTCGGGGGCGACGAGGACGGTGTGTCCGGCGCTCTGGGCGCGCCAGCACAGGTCGACGTCGTCGCGCATGAGGGGCAGGCGGCGGTCGAAGCCGCCGAGGGCGTCGTACACGTCGCGGCGTACGAGCATGCCGGCGCTGGAGACGGAGAGGACGGGGCGGACCTGGTCGTGCTGGCCCTGGTCCTGTTCGCGGCGGTCGAGGCCGGTCCAGCGGCGGCCGCTGCGGGCGATGGTGACGCCTGCTTCGAGGAGCTGCTTCTTGTCGTACCAGCCGCGCAGTTTGGGGCCGATGACGGCGGCGTCGGGGTTTTCCTCGGCGACGCGCAGCAGTTCGGTGAGGGCGTCGGGTTCGGGTGCGCTGTCGTCGTGGAGCAGCCAGAGCCACTGGACGGGTTCGCCGTGGGGCAGTTCGGGGAGGTCGTAGGCGTCGTCGCGCCAGGTGCGGCTGACGGGGTCCCAGCCGCTGGGGCGCTTGAGGTACGGGAGGTCCTCGGGGGTCAGGACGCCCGCGCTGCGGGCGGCCTCGTCCACCGCGGTGCCGAATCCGGTGCGGCGGGCGAGGTGGAGGACGCGGTCCTCGCCGAGGGCCTCGCCGAGCAGGCGCGCGGATTCGTCGGCGCTGCCGGTGTCGGCTGCGATGTGGTTCTGCGCGGGGCGTTCCTGGCCGAGGAGCCCGGCGAGTGTCCTGGGCAGCCAGCGGGCGCCGTCGTGGGCGACGAGGACGGCGGTGACGACGTGCCGGGGGAACTCGGGTGTGGCGCCGGCCTGGTAGGAGGCCGTCGACTGGCTGTGCAGGGACATCGCTCTACTGGCCCTCCGGCCTGGCTCCTCCCCGGGCGCGGTCCGGGGGTGGGGGTACCCCCGGACGAAGTCCGGGGGAGTTCCGGGGGTGGTGTGCCCCCGGAGGCTGCTGGACAGCGCCCCACACTAACGGCTGGGAACACAGCGGTCCGCCTCCAGCGGGGAAGGTGCAGGAGGCGGACCGTTTGCCGTGCTTGTGGAGTTGGCTCGTCGTACCGCCGGCGCGGCCGGGCGATATGTCGTGGGATGTCAGACCGCGGCCTTTTTCAGGCGTCGGCGCTCGCGCTCGGACAGGCCGCCCCAGATGCCGAAACGCTCGTCGTTGGCGAGGGCGTACTCAAGGCATTCGGAGCGGACCTCGCAGGCGAGGCAGACCTTCTTGGCCTCGCGGGTGGAGCCGCCCTTCTCGGGAAAGAAGGACTCGGGGTCGGTCTGGGCGCACAGAGCGCGCTCCTGCCATCCGAGCTCTTCGTCCGCCTCCTCGACCAGCAGTTCCTGAAACAGCTCGGTCATGTGCGCCCCTCGCTCTGTCTGTGCGTCCCCGTGGTGTTGCCGTTACTCATTGCTACGTAACGACACGAGTGAAATTACAAGTGCGGTGCTCCGGCGCAGTCAAGCCGAGATCTGCTATTGGGCCCCTTATTCACTCTGCGGAACCAAGCCTATACAGAAAGTGTTCATATCGCCAAAAATCGTGACACATGCCGCGGGTGTCCCACTGCGCCCGGGTTCACCCGCAATCGACGTGCCACTCGGCGGCGCGGTTGCGATCAAGCCAAAGAAGCGGCGCAGATCACAGTCCGATCACGAGAGGGCGCGTCGGGTTTGGATGGTGCGAACGGTGCGACGTGCAGCGCCTTGTGCCCGGGCCCGCGTTGCACAAACCTTTCTCCCCGCAGGGCAACCAGATCAGATGAAACTTTTGCGCCAAACCGGACATTGGGTTGACAGTCCGACCTCGGACCCGCTCTCCTTGTCTCCATGTCAGTGACCGCAGCCGCCACCCGGACCCCCATTCGTGGGTTCCTGTGCGCTGCCCAGGTTCGCTGTTGCTGTTGCAGCTGTTGATGCCTTCGGAGCTTCGGCTCCCCTGAGCTCCGGCCACCCCCACAGCGACCGCCAGCACGACTGACATCCGTCGAGGACTCCCCCACGATGAACAACGACAGCGACCTCCAGATCGCCGGCGACATCCTCTCCGTCCAGCACCTCCTGCAGCCCGCCCGCGAACACCCGGCCACCGTCGCCGAGTTCGCCGGCCTCGCCCGCTCCATCGCCGAGGACCGCGCGAGCTGGCAGCACCTGGTCCGCTACGACGCCACCACCCGCTGGTACCACCGGCTGCGCACCGGCCCCGGATACGAGGTCTGGCTGCTGAGCTGGGTCCCCGGCCAGGGCAGCGGCCTGCACGACCACGGGGCCTCCTCCGGCGTGCTGACCGTCCTCGAAGGCGAGCTCACCGAGCACGGCCCGCGCGGGCCGCTCACGCTCGCAGCCGGCGCCCAGCGCGTCTTCGCCCCCGGCTACGCCCACGAGGTCGTCAACGACGCGCTCGACGGGGCGGTCAGCCTGCACGTGTACTTCCCCGGCCTGACCGAGATGCCGATGCACAGCTGCTCCCCGGCCCGGCGGGAGTCCGTACCGGCCTGACGGCCCCGCCCGTCGCCCGACCACCGCCCCTCGGCGGACAGCCTGCGGCTGACAGTCCCGCCCGTCGCCCGACCACCGCCCCTCGGCAGCCTGCGGCTGACAGACTGTCTGCATGCGCATTGTTGTTCTGGCCGGCGGCATCGGCGGCGCCCGTTTCCTCCGCGGACTCAAGTCGGCGGTTCCCGACGCGGACATCACGGTCATCGGCAACACCGGTGACGACATTCACCTGTTCGGGCTCAAGGTGTGCCCCGATCTGGACACGGTGATGTACACCCTCGGCGGTGGCATCAACGAGGACCAGGGCTGGGGCCGCACCGACGAGTCCTTCACCGTCAAGGAGGAACTCGCGGCGTACGGGGTCGGACCCACCTGGTTCGGGCTCGGCGACCGCGACTTCGCGACCCACATCGTCCGCACGCAGATGCTCGGCGCCGGCTACCCGCTGAGCGCCGTCACCGAGGCGCTCTGCGACCGCTGGCAGCCCGGGGTGCGGCTGCTGCCCATGTCCGACGACCGCGTCGAGACCCACGTGGCCGTGACCGACCCCGCCACCGGCGAACGCCGGGTCGTCCACTTCCAGGAGTACTGGGTCAAGCTGCGCGCCTCGCTCGACGCAGAGGCCGTCGTACCCGTCGGCGCCGAGCAGGCCAAGCCCGCGCCCGGGGTGCTGGAGGCGATCACCGCAGCCGATGTGATCGTCTTCCCGCCGTCCAACCCGGTGGTCTCGGTGGGCACCATCCTCGCCGTGCCGGGCATCAGGGAGGCGGTGGCCGCCGCGGCGGCGCCCGTGGTCGGACTCTCCCCCATCGTCGGGGGCGCGCCCGTGCGCGGCATGGCCGACAAAGTGCTCGCCGCCGTCGGCGTCGAGTCCACCGCCGCGGCCGTCGCCCTGCACTACGGCGGCGGACTGCTCGACGGCTGGCTCGTCGACACGACCGACGCCGCTGCCGTCGCCGAGGTGGAGGCCGCCGGGATCGCCTGCCGTGCCGTGCCGCTGATGATGACCGATGCGGCCGCGACGGCCGAGATGGCGCGGGCCGCGCTGGACCTGGCCGAGGCCTCCCGGTGAGCGCCGGGCACGTGCCCTCGTACGAGGTGCGGGCGCTGCCGGGCCTACCCGAGGTCCGGCCCGGCGACGACCTCGCCGGGCTGATCGCGGACGCGGCACCCGATCTGCGGGACGGGGACGTCCTGCTGGTCACCTCGAAGATCGTGTCCAAGGCGGAGGGCCGGATCGTCCACGCCGATTCCCGCGAGGAGGCGATCGACGCGGAGACGGTCCGCGTGGTCGCCCGCCGGGGGCCGCTGCGGATCGTCGAGAACCGGCAGGGGCTGGTGATGGCGGCCGCGGGCGTCGACGCCTCCAACACCGAGCCGGGCACGGTCCTGCTGCTGCCCGAGGACCCCGACGCCTCCGCCGCCGCCCTGCGCGCGGGGCTGCGCGAGCGGCTCGGTGTGGACCTGGGGGTGATCGTGACGGACACCTTCGGGCGGCCCTGGCGCGCCGGGCTCACCGACGTGGCGATCGGCGCGAGCGGCGTACGGGTCCTGGACGACCTGCGCGGCGGTACCGACACCCACGGCAATCCGCTGAGCTCGACGGTGGTCGCGACCGCCGACGAGCTCGCCGCGGCCGGCGACCTCGTCAAGGGCAAGGCCGCCGGGCTGCCGGTGGCGGTGGTGCGCGGGCTGGACCACGTGCGCGGCGAGGGCTCCACGGCGGCGGATCTGGTGCGTTCCGCGGCCGACGACATGTTCCGACTCGGGACCTCGGAGGCGGTACGGGAGGCCGTGAGCCTGCGCCGTACGGTACGGGCCTTCACGGCGGAGCCGGTGGACCCGGGCGCGGTCCGGCGGGCGGTTGCGGCGGCGGTGACGGCTCCGGCGCCGCACCACACGACGCCGTGGCGGTTCGTGCTGCTGGAGTCGGCGGCGGCGCGGCGGGAGCTGGTCGACACGATGCGCGAGGCCTGGATCGAGGACCTGCGGCGCGACGGGAAGTCCCCGGAGTCCATCGAGAAGCGGCTGCGGCGGGGCGATGTCCTGCGGGACGCCCCGTACCTGGTCGTCCCCTGCATGGTGATGGACGGGGCGCACGACTACGGGCACGCCCGTCGGGACGCGGCGGAGCGGGAGATGTTCGTGGTCGCGATGGGCGCGGGCGTGCAGAATTTCCTGGTCGCGCTGGCCGGTGAGCGGCTGGGCTCGGCGTGGGTGTCCTCGACGATGTTCTGCCGGGACGTGGTGCGCAAGGTGCTGGGGCTGCCGGAGCACTGGGACCCGATGGGCGCGGTGGCCGTGGGCCACGCCGCCGCCCCTCCGCGGGAGCGGCCGGTGCGCTCTGCGGAGGAGTTCATCGAGACCCGCTGATCCCCCGACCGGGGCCCGCCGGCGGCGGGCGCGTGCGCCATCGGCCCGTCCCGACGGCTATTCCCCTCCGCCCGACGTCTACCCCCGGCGAGTGAGCCGAAGGGGCGCGCCGGCGAAGGAGGGCGAGCGCCCGGAGAAACCGTGAGGAACGAGCGGTTTCGAGGACGTACGCCCTCCTGGAGCCGGCACCAGCGCCCCGGAGGCGAACCGAGCCCGAAAAAAGGGATGTTCAGAGCAGGCCGATGTCCGTCTTCGGCATTTTCGGGTGGCGGCGGGGTGGGATGCGTCCCGCGAGCAGGATCAGCCGGGCGGCGCGGTGGCGTTGCCCGGCGTAGGGGGCGAGGAGCTCCAGCATGGCGGCGTCGTCGGCGTCGCGGTTGCCGGCGAGGGCGTAGCCGATGATGCCGGGCAGGTGGAGGTCGCCGGTGGTGACGGCGTCGGGTGCGCCGTTGCTGCGCTGGAGGGTCTCGGCGGAGGTCCAGGGGCCGATTCCGGGGACGGCCTCCAGTCTGCGTACCGCGGCCGGGAGTTCCATGGCGGCGGCTTCTTCGAGCCGGCCGGCGACGCGGGCGGCGCGGACGATGGTGGCGGAGCGCTTCATGTCGACGCCTGCCCGGTGCCAGTCCCAGGACGGGATCATGGCCCAGGTCCGGGCGTCGGGCACGACGGACATGTCCTGCGGGCCGGGCGCGGGCTCCCCGTACTGGCGTACGAGCCGGCGCCAGGCCCGGTACGCCTCGTCGGCGGTGACCTTCTGCTCCAGGATGGTCGGGATCAGGGTTTCCAGGACCAGGCCGGTTCTGGTCAGGCGCAGGCCGGGGCGGCGGCGGTGGCTGGCGTGGACGAGGCGGTGGCGGGGGACGAACGCGGCCGGGTCGTCGCCGTCGCCGAGCAGCCGCGGCAGCCCGTCGAGGATCCAGTCGGCTCCGGGCCCCCAGGCTTCGGCGTGGACGGTGCCGGCGTGGCAGGTGACGCGGAGGGTGGCGGGGCCGTCGGGTGTCCGGCTGGTCTTCCAGACCGACCCGTCGGGGGTGGTGCGGAAGGTGGGATCGTGCGGGCCGCGTCTGAGCGGGCCGAGGATCAGGCCGAGGTCCACGGGGCCCGCGGGCGTCCACGCCCGCTCCCGCGCCGCGCCTTCCGCGCGCTGTCCGCTGCCCGCGGGCACGCGGGTCCGCCCGCCGCGTACGGCGGCGCGGGTGAGGGGTTCGTATCGGCCGGCCACCCCCTGAGCGTAGCCCTCCCGGGGGAGGGCCCCGTGCCGGTCAGCGGGTGCCGCCGGTGACGGTCAGCGGTTGCCGGTGACCGTCACCTTCTCGTCGTTCTGGATCTGCTTGACCAGCTGCTGCATCTTGGGCTTGTCCCACAGGAGGTTGCCGCCCCGTTCGCCCGCGATGGGCATGTTCATCGAGACGCCCTCGCCGCCGCTGATGCCCTTCATCGCGAAGAACATCTCGCCCATGTCCCATAGGGACATGTCCTTGTCCACGATCAGCGTGTCCAGGCCCGCGCCCAGGACCGGGTAGAGCTTGAACGGGTTGAGGATCGTGCCCGGCGTCGCCGCCTGGCTCGCCAGCGTCGACAGGAACTTCTGCTGGTTCTTCGTCCGGGCGAGGTCGGACTCGGCGAAGGCGTACCGGGTCCGTACGAAGGCCAGGGCCTGCTCGCCGTTGAGGGTCTGCTGGCCCGCCTTGAAGTCGGCGCCCGACTTCTCGTCCTTGAAGCCCTTCTCGATGTTCATGTCCACGCCGCCGAGCGCGTCCACGATGTTGGCGAAGCCGGCGAAGCCGATCTCCGCGTAGTGGTCGATGCGCAGGCCCGTGTTGAACTCCACGGTGCGCACGAGCAGCTCGGGGCCGTCGTCCGCGTAGGCCGCGTTGAGCTTGGTGTGCTTGCCCGTGCCGGCGTACTTCTTGCCCGATTCGGAGCCGACGAACGAGGGGATCTCCACGTCGGAGTCGCGCGGCAGGGAGACCATGGTGTTCCCGCTGGAGCAGGACGCCAGGATCATCATCGAGTCGGTGCGCTTGCCCTCGGCGGAGCCGGTGTGGAGCTTCTTCTTCTCCTCGTCGGACATGCCCTCGCGGCTGTCGGAGCCGACGATGAGGTACGTCGTGCAGTCGCCTTCCTTCGGGCGCTCGATGACCTTGGAGAGGTCGACCTCGCGACGCACCTTGGAGTCGGCCCAGAAGTAGGTGCCGATACCGGTCGCCAGCAGCGCCGAGACGAGCACGATCGATCCGATCTTGATCCGCCTGCGCCAGTCGACGTGCGCCACGACGTGGAGCGGGTCCCCGCTGGAGCCGGGACCGCCGGGACCGCCCGGCCTGCGGGGCCCGCCCGGCCCTCCCGGGCCGCCGGGCCGCTGGGGGGCGCCGTAGACCTGGCCGGTGTTGTACCCGCTGTCGTAGCCGCCCTCGTACGAGTCGTGGCCCTGGGCGTGCTGCGGCGGCACCCCGTACGCGGGCGGGCGGCCCGGCCGGGCGGGGGGCTGCTGCGGCTGCGCGGGCCGCTGGGGCTGCTGCTGCGGCAGCCCCTGCTGCCGGCGCCGGACGTGCGGCATCCGGCGCGCGCCATCCGGCTGCGCCTGTGCGCTGGCGCGCCCGTACCCGTCGTCGCGGGCGTCGCCGCGCCCTTCTGGCCACTCACTCATGCGGCCTAGGATGCCCGGTCGCGTGAGGTGCAGGACAGTCCGGGAGGGCTTCGTATCGGTGCTGTTGCACAGCTGATGCATCCGCGACGGCTTCCGGGCATGATCCGGAAGACGGGCCTTTAAGGTGGCCGTATGACAGAGATACCGGGCGAACCGGCGCAGGACCCGCAGGGCAAGCCGGTCTCCGCCTCACGGACCACCCTCAGCCACATCATGACGGCCAACGACACCAACCTCCTCGGCACGGTGCACGGCGGCGTGATCATGAAGCTGGTGGACGACGCGGCCGGAGCCGTCGCCGGGCGCCACTCGGGCGGCCCGGCCGTGACGGCGTCCATGGACGAGATGGCCTTCCTGGCCCCGGTCCGCGTCGGAGACCTGGTCCACGTGAAGGCCCAGTGCAACTGGACCGGCCGCTCCTCCATGGAGATCGGCGTACGGGTCCTCGCCGAGCGCTGGAACGAGTCGACCCCGGCCACCCAGGTCGGCAGCGCCTACCTCGTCTTCACCGCCGTGGACTCCGAGGGCAAGCCGCGTACGGTCCCGCCCGTGCTCCCCGAGAGCGACCAGGACCGACGGCGCAACCAGGAGGCGCAGATCCGCCGCACCCACCGGCTGGCCCGGCGCCGGGCGATCATGGCCCTGCGCGAGGAGCGGGCGGCCCAGGGCTTCGACGACGACTGAGCCTGCTCAGCCGCCGCAGACGACCTGGTCCCCGCTGACCACGCCGAACGGCCCCTCGGACGGGTCCTCCGGCCGGACCGGCACCACCTTCTTGTAGTCCGCGCCGGCGATCACCAGCACCGTACGCCCCTGGCCGCGCACCGGCCGCAGCTCGCTGCCGGGCAGGGCGGTGGACACCGTACGGGCGGAGCGGTCCCAGCGCGGGTCGTACGCGATCACCGTGCGCTTCACGTTGCGTCCGGCGCCGTTGCCCGGGGCGCCGGTGGTGTCGAAGCCGGTGCCGCGCAGCGCGGCGTCCACGCGGCCGCCCAGCCCGTCGATCCGGGTGCCGTTCTCCACCCGCACCCTGATCTGCTGTGGGGGGACGTCCACCGGCACCGCGGGGGGCGCAGAGGGCCGGCCCGGAGCGGACGTGCGTGTCGGGCGGGGCGGGCGGGGCGGTGCGAGGGGCTGGTCGTCGCGCAGGGCCTGGAAGAGCTTCGCGGCCTTCGGCTCGTCCCATTTGACGGTGGAGCCGATGCCCTTGACCGGGTAGGAGGGGTCGCCGACCGGCACCGAGGCGAACTCCGAGGAGGAGGGGCTGAACTCGCGCATGGCCTGCCCCAGGGCGAGCATCTGCTCCGAGCCGAAGCCCCGGTCGGCCCGGACGGAGCTCAGCAGGGTGGAGCTGACCTCCTTGAACTTCACCGGGTTCAGCAGCACCCCGCTGCCGGTGGCCTGTTTGACCAGTGCGGCGAGGAACCGCTGCTGGCGCTGCATCCGGCCGAGGTCCGCGGCGCCGTCCACGTGGCGCGAGCGGACGTACTGCAGGGCCTCTCCGCCGCGCAGCCGGTGCGTTCCGGGCAGCAGGTCCAGGCCGGTCTTCTCGTCGCGGAGGGTCTTGGCGGTGCAGATCTCCACGCCGCCCAGGGCGTCGACCGTCTTCATGAAGCTGGTGAAGTCGACCTCCAGGTAGTGGTCGATCTTGACCCGGGTCATGCTCTCGACGGTGCGGACGGTGAGCTGCGGGCCGCCCTCCGCATAGGCGGCGTTCAGCTTCACCGGGTGGGGTCCGTGCTGCTGCCCGGTCGAGTCGTCGCGGTGGGCGGGCAGCTGCGCGTAGCTGTCGCGGGGCAGGCTGACCACGCTGGCCCGCTCGCGGTCGGCGGACAGGTGTACGAGCATCACGGTGTCGGTGCAGTGGCAGGGGTCGCCGCCGAGGCGGTACTCGCGCTTGTCCCGCTGGGTGATCTTGTCGCGGCCGTCGGTGCCGACCAGCAGGATGTTCAGCCCGTGCCCCGCCTCCGGGCGGTTCTTCATGTCCTTGAAGGGGTCCACCCGCTCGATCCCGGTGTCCACTCCGGTCATCACGGCGTGGCCGACGGCACCGGAGCCCAGCACCAGCACCGCGAGCCCGCCCGCGAGCCGTACCCCCCACCGGGGCCCGGTGCCCCGGCGCCGGGCCGGGGCACCGCCGCGGCGCGCACGGGGCGGCTGCGGGGGCCTGGCGGTTCGGGTGGGTCGGTGCGGCTGGGGCACGGGGGACACCTCCGCGAGGCAGCAGGGGCCGAAAGGGGCGACCCGGGCATATAAGGCAGATCGTCAGAACAGTAGGCCCATACGATCAGCGTCTGTCCCGACCGATCAGGCGGCGCGCACCCGTTTCCCCCGTACGCGGTAACGTGACACCGATACCCGACCGTGAAGGACCACATGCCCGCCCAGCAGCCCGCAGTCTCGGTGATCATGCCGGTGCTCAACGAGGAGCGCCACCTGCGTGACTCCGTCCGTCACATCCTCGGACAGGAGTACGCAGGTGAGATGGAGGTGGTGATCGCGCTGGGGCCGTCCACGGACCGCACCGACGAGATCGCCGCCGAGCTCGTACGCGAGGACCCCCGCGTCGTCACCGTTCCGAACCCCTCCGGCCGTACCCCGGCCGCCCTCAACGCCGCCATCAAGGCCTCGCGACACCCGATCGTGGTACGCGTCGACGGTCACGGCATGCTCTCGCCGAACTACATCGCCACCGCGGTCCGCCTCCTGGAGGAGACCGGCGCGCAGAACGTCGGCGGCATCATGCACGCCGAGGGCGAGAACGCCTGGGAGGAGGCCGTCGCCGCCGCGATGACCTCCCGGCTGGGAGTCGGCAACGCCGCGTTCCACACGGGCGGCAAGGCGGGCCCGGCCGACACCGTCTACCTGGGGGTGTTCCGCCGCGAGGCGCTGGAGCGGGCGGGCGGCTACAACGAGGAGTTCATCCGCGCCCAGGACTGGGAGCTGAACTTCCGCATCCGCGAGGCCGGCGGGCTCATCTGGTTCTCGCCCGAGCTGAAGGTCCAGTACCGCCCGAGGCCCTCCGTACGGGCGCTCGCCAAGCAGTACAAGGACTACGGGCGCTGGCGCCACGTGGTCGCGCGCTACCACTCGGGCTCGATCAACCTGCGCTACCTCGCCTCTCCGGCCGCCGTCTGCGCGATCGCAGCCGGTGTGGTGGTCGGCGCGACCGTGACCCCGTGGGCGTTCGTGATCCCGGCGGGCTACCTCGCGGCGATCGGCCTCGGCTCCGTCCCGGCGGGCAAGGGGCTCTCGCTCAAGTCCCGCGCGCAGATCCCGGTGGCCATGGCGACCATGCACATGTCCTGGGGCTTCGGGTTCCTGACCAGCCCGCGCGCTCTTGCGGACAAGGTCATCGCGAGCCGCCGCCCGGCCGTGCTCCGCGACACCACCGAGGTCCAGCCCCGGCTGCCGTGACCCGGAAGGGGCCCGGTGGTGCTGTCGTCCGACAGCACCACCGGGCCCCTTCGCGTTCTGCTCGCGGCCCTACCAGGTGAAGCCCGGCTGGATCGCCATGCACTCCTTGTCGTTGTCCCCGTTGAGCGGGCGCGCGGAGTCGGGGGCCTTGGTCGGGGCGGGCGGCGGCGGGGTCGGTGCGTCGCCCGTCCGCCAGTCCTTGCCCACGAACAGGGTGATGCCGGTGACGTCGTCGGACTTCTCCACGGAGCTCGCCGGCAGGCCGAGGGCGGTGGCCAGGGCCGTCGCGTCGGCCGCCTGGCCCGGAGCGGAGAAGCGGATCACGGTGGTGTCCTCAGCGGCGGCCTGGGCGCTGGCGGTCGCCTTCGTGTAGCCCTTGGCGGCCAGCAGCGAGGCGACCGTGTCGGCCCGGGCCTTGACCCTGGCCTGGCTGCCGTCCTTGCCGCCGGTGGCGTTGCGCACCGTGACCGCGACCTTCGCGGGGGGCGCGGCCGGGATGGCGGCGGGCTGGGACGGGGCGGTGGAAGGCGACGGCGCCGCCGGAGAACCCGAGGCGAGCGGTGCCGAGGGGGTGGCGGCCGGGTTCCCGGACCCCTTGCCGTCGAGCGCGATGTCCTCGCGGACCATCCGGAACACGTCCTCGGCCTCGCCCGGCTTGGGCTCGACCCGGCCCTCCTCCCGGGTGCTGTACACCCACGGCATGGTGGTCATCGTGATCCGCCCGGTGGGGACCTTCTTGAGCTCCATACTGAGGTCGTACAGCTTGTCGATCTTGTTCAGGCCGGGGTCCACGACCATGGCCTTGATGGCCGCCTGCGCCAGGCTGTTGAGCTTCACCGGGTTGCTGAGCTTGGCGTTCTTGCGGAACTCGCGGGCCATGGAGTTCATGTACATGTGCTGGGCGTGGGTGCGGCCGAGGTCGGTGCCGTCCTCGAAGCCGTAACGGGTGCGCAGCCACTGGAGGGCCTGCTCGCCCTGGATGACGTTCTCGCCGGCCAACAGCTTCAGACCGGATCCCTTGCCGTCCTTGGTGCGCGACTCCACGTTCTGCTGGACGCAGACCGGTACGCCGCCGATGGCGTCCGCCATCGTCACCACACCCTTGAAGTCGATCATCATGAAGTGATCGATCGGGATCTTGGTCAGTTCCTGCCAGGCGGCGACGGTGCAGCCCGGGCCGCCGCGGCTGAGGGACTCGTTGGTCTGGACGAGGCGACTGCTGGCCGGGTGGACCTTGCCGTTCGGCTCGGTGCACTTCGGCATCATCAGCATCGTGTCGCGCGGCATCGAGACGACCGACATGTTGCTGCGGTCCGCCGACAGGTGCAGCAGCATCTGCACGTCCGCGAGCGGCGGGCCGTCGAAGGTGTCCTTGGCCCCGCCGAGGGCCTGGTTGGCCGCGTCGTCACGGGCGTCGGAGCCGATGAGGAGGATGTTCAGCGGGGTCTGCCCGAAGGCGTTGGGCTTGGAGCCGCCCAGCTTGTTCTCGCCGAGGTTCAGCGGGTCCGTCTTGATGCTGCCGTTGAGGTGGCGGTAGTAGAGGTAGCCGGCCGCCGCCGTCCCGAGTATGAGGAACGCCAGGACGGAGGCGACCCAGCGCAGTATGCGCCGCCGTCCCCGCCGGGGCGGCGTGGCGCCGCGGCCCCCGCCGTTCCGCGGTGGGGGAACGGCTCCCGGCGCCTCCGCGCCACCGCCGGATGTTCCACCGGCGGTCTGGGCGGGCGCCCCCTCCCCCCGCACGCTGCTGTGCCTCACGCGTCCCCCCTCAAGATCACTCTGCTCTTGTGTGCCGGTCGTACCGGCACAGGTCGGTGACCGGCCGGTGGTCGGCCGGCCGTCGATCGCCGTACTCGTTCTCGGGCTCGCCAGGACGGCCGGGCGGGCCCGGCCGTCCAGCGTGCTCCGCCTACTTGGCGCAGACCGCCTTGTCCGCCTCGACCCGCTGGATGTCCTCCGGCGCCTTCTGCGGCGCCGTCAGCGAGATCCCCGCCCCCTTGAAGTCCGCGCCGAGCGTGAGCTTCATCGGGGTCTTGGGCGCGGCGTCCGCCGAGCCCATCTTCAGCGCCGAGGCCGGCAGGCCCATCATGTCCGCCAACGCCCGCGCCTGGTCGGCCTGGTTGGGCGCGTACTCCAGCTGGGTCGCGTCGACCTTGGCGGGCGCGTTGCCGAGGTTGCTGGCCCTGGTCACGCCCTTGCTGTTCTGCAGCCAGGTCAGGGTCGTGGAGGCGGAGCCGCCGGGACCGCCTCCGTTGAAGATGTCCACCCGTACGTCCTTGGCGGCGGCGCGCTCACCCTGCAGGAGGGCGTCCTGCTTGGCCTTGGTCGCGGCGTCGGCCGCGTCCTTGGCGGCCTGCTCCTTCTGCTCGACCTCGGTGAGCGAGACGTCGCTGCGGATCATCTGCAGGAGCGGGTCGGCCAGCGCCGTCTGGACGACGACGGTCGCCTTCTTGCCCGGGGGCTCGGCCGGGTTGTCGAGCACCGGCAGGGTGGTGAAGGTGACGTTCTTCAGGTTCATGTCCTTCAACTCGCCCGCCAGATTGGTGAGCTTGTCGATGGACCCTATCCCCGAGTCCACGGTCAGCGACTTGGTGGCCGCCTCGGCGAGGGAGAAGAACTTCTTCGGACTGGTCAGCGTTTCCTTCGACTTCATCTCGCGCATCATCGAACTCAGGAACTGCTGCTGGGTCTTGATGCGGTCGAGGTCGCTCCCGGTCCCGAGGGCGTGCCGGGTCCGGACGAAGGCCAGGGCGTCCTCGCCCTGGAGCCGGTGCTCGCCCGCGTCCAGCTTCAGCTTGGAGTCCTTGTCGTCGACGGGCTTGGCGAGGCACACGGGCACACCGCCGACCGCCGTGCTCAGCACCTTCACCGCGTTGAAATCGACCATCATGAAGTGGTCGACCGTGATCCCGGTGAGCTCCTTGACCGTGCGCATCGTGCAGCCCGGGTCGCGGCCCTCCTGGCCGAGGCTCGTGTTGAAGCGGGTGCCCTTGGTGGCCGGGACGGTCTTCGTCGAACCGTCCGGCTGCTTCGTCGGGCAGGCCGGGACGTTCGTGATCAGGTCGCGCGGGATCGACAGGGCGGTCGCGTTGGTGCGGTCCTTGGCGACGTGGAACAGGATCGTGGTGTCGGCGTGGCCGACGCTCTCCGCGTCCCCGTAGCCCTCGTTGCCCGCGCCGCTGCGCTTGTCGGTGCCGATGACCAGGATGTTGATGGGCTGGTCCTTCTTGAACCCGCCCGTGCCCGCGTCCCCGACGTCCGTGACGTTGAGGTTGTTGTTCAGGTGGTCGTAGTAGAGGTACGCGCCCACCGAACCCGCGACCAGCAGGAAGGCGAGGGTGCCGCCGGTGATGACCAGGATCCTCTTGCGGCGCCCGCCTCCGCCGCCGCCCTTGCGGCCGGTGCGCCGCCCGGGCGGGCCGTCGCCGCGGCGCGGCCCGGGGACCGCGGGGGACGGCGAGGGCGAGGAGGGCTTGGGGCCGGCCGGCGCGCCGGGGCGGGCCGAGGAGGGTCTGCGGGGAGCAGCGACGGGGGGCTGCTGCTGCGCAGCGGAGCGGTCCAGTCGCAGTTCGTAGTTGCCGGTGCGGGGGTTGAGTACCCACTGGTCTGCGGGGTCGATCTCGTCTGCCCGCCCACGGCTTTGCGCATCCACGGTTGCTCGAATCCTCCGTCGGTGCCTCGCGACGCGCCTCCCCCAAGGCGCCCGGTCAACGATCCGGCTGCTGGTGCACGGCCTCTTTGCTGGCCGGGGCACCGGATCGCTCACCTTATCCGCCCCGGTCTGCTCCAAACCATGCTGGTGACAAATTCCACTCCCCTTATAACGGGGCAAAACTCCCAAGCCTCTTGGTTCGGGGCTGGTTCGGGGGCCGCGTTTGGCGATTGCTTTACCGGCAGTCGGCCGCGTCGGCGGTGGTTCCGGTGAAGGTGGGGACGGGTGCGGGGGCCGTACCGGTTCCCGACGGGGAGGGGCTCGCCCCGTCGCGGGCGCCCTGCGGGGCGCCCGGCTTCCGGCCGGTTCCGGTCGGCTGCGGCGCCGCCGCCTTCGGCGGGGTCACCGTCAGCGGCCGGTCCGCCCGCAGTTGCTCGAACAGCCGGGTCGCCGCGGGCTGTATGAGTTCGTCCCGGTTCGGGTTGGCCGCGTACGGCCTCCGGGGCACGGTCAGGAACCTCACCTGACCGGTGGGGATCCCCCGGATGCCGCGGGCCAGCTCGTACAGGTCCCGCAGCGAGGCCAGCCCCGGGTCGGTGGTCACCGAGGAGGTCGCGGCGTCCAGCAGCGGGTACAGCCGCGCCGGGTTCAGCAGCACCCCGCTGCTCTGCACCTTCTTGACCAGCGAGCCGAGGAACTGCTGCTGGCGCGCCATCCGGTCGGTGTCGCTGCCGTTGCCCAGGCTGTAGCGGGCGCGGACGAAGCCGAGGGCCTGCTCACCGTGCA
Organism: Streptomyces sp. NPDC044571; assembly: GCF_040647115.1. NCBI lineage: Bacteria > Bacillati > Actinomycetota > Actinomycetes > Kitasatosporales > Streptomycetaceae > Streptomyces > Streptomyces sp. NPDC044571. The sequence goes on along the minus strand of NZ_JBEZBN010000025.1, from coordinate 75,499 downwards.
GGGTCTGCCGGCCGGCCGGGAGCTTCAGCCGGGCCTCGGGGTCGTTCATCGGCTGCTTGAGGCAGACCTCCACCCCGCCGACCGCCTCGACCATCTTCTTGAAGCCGCCGAAGTCCACCACCATGTGGTGGTCGATCCGGATCCCGGTGAGCTTCTCCACCGTACGGATCGTGCAGGCGGCCCCGCCCCACTGGAACGCCCAGTTGAACTGCGCGAGCTGCTCGGAGGTGCGGCTGCCGCCCGGTGTCAGGCAGCTCGGGATCCGCGTCATCAGGTCCCGGGGTATCGAGACCGCCGTCGCGCTCTTCCGGTCGGCCGGCAGGTGCAGCAGGATCGCGGTGTCCGAGCGCTGGGTGCCCTGGTCCTGCCCGTAGCGGGCGTTCTCCTTGCCGGAGCGCGAGTCCGAGCCGATCAGCAGGATGTTCTGCGAGCCGCCCGCCAGGCGCGTCGGGCGCTCCCGCTCGTAGCGCTCCAGCTCGGCCGCCGCGGAGGTGTCCTGGGTGATGTTCCCGTCGAGCTTGGAGTAGATCCACCAGCCCGCGGCCGTCCCGCCCAGCACCAGCAGGACCATGGCGAGCCCGATCCAGCGCAGCAGTCGGCGCCGGCGGCTGCGCGGGGGCTCCGGGGAGCCTCCGGCGGCGCCGGTACTGCCGGGTATGCCTGCGCTGTCCGTCACTCGCTTACCGTCCCCTCACCGCTCGTGGCTGTGTGGTGACCTGCGGGCCGTACGGGTGTACGCACGACCTGTGCCGATCCTGCCCCCGGGGTGCCGCGGCGGCCCGGGGGCAGGGCCCGGTCAAGGGCCGTACGGGTGACAAATCGCCCGAGTTCGCGGCTGGGCGAAGTGGGTGACGAGGGGCAACGCAGCGTGACGGGCCCGGCGCCGGCAGGGGCGGGGCGGCCCGGGGGCTACCGGGCCGTGTGGGTGGCCCGCTCGCTCTCGGTCCGCTGGGCCAGGCCGTCCGCCGACAGCCGGTCCAGGTTCCGGCACAGCACGACCGACCCGCCCGCTGCGAGGGCCGCGTACAGGCCCGCCGACAGTCCCTCCCAGGAGTCGTAGCCGAGCCCCGACAGCAGTCGGGAGCCCTCGCCCAGGCCGAGCTCCGCCGCGTCCTCACGGGCCCGCTCGACGATCCGTGCGTACGAGAGCTCCTCACCGCCGACGACGAGCCCCGGGCCGTCCGGGTCGACGGGGACGAAGGGAGCGAACCGGTCGCCCTGTCCGGGCACCTCCACCGCGTAGTCCGCGAACCCGGCGGGCGGCTGCGGGAACCGCCCGCCCAGCGGACGCAGCGCGAGCGCGATCCGCTCGCCGGAGCAGGCCGCGGCCTCCTCCAGGGTGTCGGGCCCGCTCACCACGAGGTCGGCGTCGGCCGGGTCGCCGCCCACCTCGGCGACCACCCCGACCGAGGCGCAGGCGAGCAGCCACACGGCGCTCTGCCAGTGCGCGGGCAGCAGCAGGGCGAGCCGGTCACCGGGCCCGGCGCCCAGGTCGCCCTGGAGCAGATTGGCGGTCTTGGCCACCCAATTGGCGAAGGTGGCGACGGACAATTCGACGCGCTCGCCCGTGGCGTCGTCGTAGAAGGTGACGAGCGGGCGGCCCGGATCGGCGGCGAGCGCGGATCGCAGCAGGTCGGCAGGGGTGCGGTCAGTGGCGTTCACCCGGCCCAGCGTACGCGGCGCCCTCCCCCCGTACGGCCGTCGGCGACTGCTCCGTACGGGCGAGCGCGGGGGCCCGCTGACCGGACGGGCCGTCAGTTCTCGAATGGCGGCCCGGGGTGTGCGTGCACAGCATCTCTTCCATGCGTGGATTCCTTGCTTCCTCGATCGCCGTCGCGACCGCGGCCGCACTGGCCCTGCCGCTCTCGCTCGCCACTCCGGCCCAGGCCGCCGCGTCCCCGTCCGCAGCCTCCCTGGTAACCCCCGCGGGGTCGACCCAGTCGCTGCCGCTCGTCCCCCTGGGGCCCTCGGCCGACCGGTCTCCCGGCGTACCCGGCATGAGCGCCTCGCCACGGCTGCCCGAGACCCGGGGCCTCACCCCGCACGAGGTCAAGAGGTTCTCGCTGGTCGGCGTGGTCTGGGACGACGCGGGCACCGAGCTGTCCGGCCGCGTCCAGGTCCGCACCCGTTCCGCGGCGACGGGGACCTGGTCCGACTGGCAGGACCTGGAGACCCACAACGGCGAGCACGCCGCCGACCCGGACGCCGCCGAGCGCGGCTCCGGCCGGGTCCGCGGCAGCACCGCCCCCCTGTGGGTGGGCGACTCCGACGCCGTGGAGGTCCGCGTCCAGGCCGAACCCGCGGCGCCCGGCCTGCGCGCCTCCGCCGCGCACCGGCTCCCGTCGGGCATGCGCATCGAACTGGTCGACCCGGGCGCGACGGACCCGGTGACGGTGGTCGACGCCAAGAACGGCGCGGACGACCCCGACGGCGCGACCGGCCCGGCCGGCGCGGTGGATGCGGTGGATGCGGTGGATGCGGTCGACGACCCCGAGGGCGACGACAAGGGCGACGTGGTGACCCTGCCGGGCATGACCATGGAGATGGCGGAGGCTTCCTCCGCCAACGTCCCCCTGGCCCCGCTCGGCGCGACCGAGATCACCGCCCTCGACAAGGCCGACTCCACCGCCGACGCGATCCTGGCGAGCGACGGCGAACTCACCGCGGCCTCCCGCCCCTACATCGGCCCGCGGCCGAGGATCATCACCCGCAAGGGCTGGGGCGCCGACGAGAACCTGCGCGAGAAGGGCTTCGTCTACACGAACACCGTCAAGGCGGCCTTCGTGCACCACACCGCCTCCGGCAACAACTACGCCTGCAAGGACGCCCCGGCGGTGCTCCGCAGCCTGTACAGGTACCACGTCGTCAGCAGCGGCTGGCGCGACATCGGCTACAACTTCGCCGTCGACAAGTGCGGAACCGTCTACGAGGGCCGGGCGGGCGGCGTCGCGAAGGCGGTCCTCGGGGCGCACACCATGGGGTTCAACACGGACAGCATGGGCATCGCGGTGCTCGGCACGTACACGAGCACCACCCCGCCGGCGGCCGCGGTGAGTGCGGTGGCCCGCCTGACGGCGTGGAAGCTGGGCCTTTTCAACCGCGACCCGCGCGCCAAGACCACCCTCAAGTCGGGCGGCGGCAACCGCTTCGCGAAGGGCACCAACGTCAAGATGAACGTCATCTCGGGGCACCGCGACGGCTTCGCCACGGAATGCCCCGGCCGCCTCCTGTACGGGCAGCTGCCCCCGACCCGCGTCTCCTCGGCCAAGCTCCAGGGCCGCCCGTAGGGGCTGTCTTCGGGATCAGGCCGAACGGCCCCGGGGAGATCCTCCGGGGCCCTCGCGGTTCAGCGGTCGGAGGAGAAGCGCACCGCCGCGGACGGCAGCTCGGCCTCGCACCACACGCGGGCTCCTCCGCGCAGCTCGTTGTCCGACCCCACGACGGCGCGGTCGCCGACGACCGCCCCCTCCAGGACCGTACGCGCGCCCACCGAGGCGGCGACACCGATCAGGCTCGCCCGGACCCGGGTGTCCGCTCCGATGACCGCGTCGTCGAGCACGATCGAGCCGTGCACCACGGCACCCGCCCCGATCCGGGCGCCCGCGCCCACGACGGTGCCCCCGGAGAGCTCGGCCCCGGGCGCGACACTCGCGCCGGGCAGGACCAGTGCCTCTCCGCGCGGGCCGGGGACGGCCGGGGAGGCGACGACGCCGCGCACCAGGTCGGCGGAGGCCTGGACGAAGGACTCGGGCTTGCCGAGGTCCAGCCAGTACGTGTTCTCGGTGACGCCGTGCAGTTTCGCGCCGGAGGCGAGCAGCCCGGGGAAGGTCTCGCGCTCGACCGAGACGGGGCGGCCCGCCGGGATCGAGTCGATCACGCTGCGGCGGAAGACGTAGCAGCCGGCGTTGACCTGGTCGGTGATGATCTCCTCGGGCGTTTGCGGCTTCTCCGTGAAGGCCAGCACCCGCCCGTCCGGGTCGGTGGGCACCAAGCCGAAGGCGCGCGGGTCCTCGACCTGCACCAGGTGCAGGGAGACGTCCGCGGCGGCGGCCCGGTGGGAGTCGACGAGGCCGGCGATGTCCAGGCCGGTGAGGATGTCGCCGTTGAAGACGAGGACCGGGGAGTCGGGGCCGCCGGTCAGGCGCTGCGCCGCGTTGCGGATGGCGCCGCCGGTGCCGAGCGGCTCGTCCTCGACGACGTATTCGAGGCTGACGCCGAACGCGGACCCGTCGCCGAAGTAGGGCTCGAAGACCTCGGCGAGGTAGCAGGTGGCCATCACGATGTGGGTGACGCCGGCTGCCGCCGCCCGCGCTATCTGGTGGGCGAGGAAGGGCACGCCGGCCGCGCGCACCATCGGCTTCGGGGTGTTGACCGTGACGGGGCGCAGACGCGTCCCCTGCCCCCCGACCAGCAGGATCGCTTCCAAAATTTGCCTCTCCCCACCCGGTTCGGGAGTCCGAAGGTCCAAAGTTAGCCCATCCGGGGGGCCTCGCAGCCCGGGGGCGGCGGAATCACGCCGCCGCCCCCGGCCGACGGTGCCGCTACGGCAGGTTGCGCGCCATGACGATGCGCTGGACCTGGTTCGTGCCCTCGTAGATCTGCGTGATCTTGGCGTCGCGCATCATGCGCTCGACCGGGTAGTCACGGGTGTAGCCGTATCCGCCGAGCAGCTGGACCGCGTCCGTGGTGACCTCCATGGCCACGTCGGAGGCGAAGCACTTGGCGGCGGCGCCGAAGAAGGTCAGGTCGCCGTCGACGCGCTCGGACTTGGCGGCGGCCGCGTACGTCAGCTGGCGGGCGGCCTCGATCTTCATGGCCATGTCCGCGAGCATGAACTGCACGCCCTGGAAGTCGCCGATCGGCTTGCCGAACTGCTTGCGCTCCTGGACGTAGCCCTTGGCGTAGTCCAGGGCGCCCTGCGCGATGCCGAGCGCCTGGGCGGCGATGGTGATGCGGGTGTGGTCGAGGGTCTTCATCGCGGTGGCGAAGCCGGTGCCCTCGGCGCCGATCATGCGGTCGGCGGGGATGCGCACGTTGTCGAGGTAGACCTCGCGGGTCGGGGAGCCCTTGATGCCGAGCTTCTTCTCCGGGGCGCCGAAGGAGACACCCTCGTCGCCCTTCTCGACGACGAAGGCGCTGATGCCCTTGGAGCGCTTCTCCGGGTCGGTGACGGCCATGACGGTGTAGTACTCGGAGACGCCCGCGTTGGTGATCCAGCGCTTGACGCCGTTGAGGACCCAGAAGTCCCCGTCGCGCACGGCGCGGGTCTTCATGCCCGCGGCGTCGGAGCCCGCGTCGGGCTCGGAGAGCGCGTACGAGAACATCGCGTCGCCCTTGGCCAGCGGGCCGAGGTACTTGGCCTTGAGCTCCTCGGAGCCGGAGAGGATCACCGGGAGGGAGCCGAGCTTGTTCACGGCCGGGATCAGGGAGGAGGAGGCGCACACGCGGGCCACCTCCTCGATCACGATCACGGTGGCGAGGGCGTCGGCGCCCGCGCCGCCGTAGGTCTCCGGGACGTGCACGGCGTGCAGGTCGTTGGCGACCAGGGCGTCCAGGGCCTCCTGCGGGAAGCGGGATTCCTCGTCGACCGCGGCCGCGAACGGGAGGATCTTCGCCTCGGCGAGCGAGCGGACGGACTCTCGGAGCATGTCGTGCTCCTCGGCCGGGCGGTACAGGTCGAAGTCGGCAGAACCCGCCAAGATCTCTCACTCCCCAAGGTGAACCATGTGCTAACTACCGTTAAGTAACCCAAATCTTAGTGTCCGGCGTCCGCGCAGCGATATGTACGGGGCACGTGAGCTGCATGACAGCGGTGGCGCTCCTGTGAGCGTCCCCTGCGACGGGCGCGACTATGCTCGGTTGCCGCAGACGGCCCCGCACCTCTGGAGCACCCATGGCCCCCCTCAAGATCACTGTGATCGGCACCGGCTACCTCGGCGCCACGCATGCCGCGGCGATGGCGGAGCTGGGCTTCGAGGTCCTCGGGCTGGACGTGGTGCCGGAGAAGATCGAGATGCTGGCCGCGGGCCGGGTGCCGATGTACGAGCCGGGGCTGGAGGAGCTGCTCGCCGCGCACGTCGCGGGGCTGCCCGGGTCCTCGGGGCGGCTGCGGTTCACCCGGTCGTGGGAGGAGGTCGGCGCCTTCGGCGACGTCCACTTCGTCTGTGTGAACACCCCGCAGAAGCACGGCGAGTACGCCTGCGACATGTCGTACGTCGACTCCGCCATCGAGTCGCTCGCCCCGCACCTGACCCGGCCGGTCCTGGTGGTCGGCAAGTCGACCGTGCCGGTCGGCTCCGCGGAGCGGCTCGCGGCGAAGCTGGCGCAGCTCGCCCCGGCGGGCGCGGACGTGGAGCTGGCGTGGAACCCGGAGTTCCTGCGGGAGGGCTTCGCGGTGCAGGACACCCTGCACCCGGACCGGATCGTGATCGGAGTCCAGGGCGACCGCGGCGAGAAGCTGCTGCGGGAGGTGTACGAGACGCCGATGTCGGAGGGCACCCCGCTGGTGGTGACCGACTTCCCGACGGCCGAGCTGGTCAAGACGGCGGCCAATTCCTTCCTGGCCACGAAGATCTCCTTCATCAACGCGATGGCGGAGGTCTGCGAGGCGGCCGGCGGCGACGTGGTCAAGCTGGCCGAGGCCATCGGCTACGACGAGCGGATCGGCGCGAAGTTCCTGCGCGCCGGGATCGGCTTCGGAGGCGGCTGCCTGCCCAAGGACATCCGGGCCTTCATGGCGCGCGCCGGCGAGCTCGGCGCGGACCAGGCCCTGACCTTCCTGCGGGAGGTCGACTCCATCAACATGCGCCGCCGCGGGCACATGGTGGAACTGGCCCGGGAAGCCGTCGGCGGCGCCTTCCTCGGCAAGCGGGTCGCGGTGCTGGGCGCCACCTTCAAGCCGGACTCGGACGACGTCCGCGACTCCCCCGCACTGAACGTGGCCGGGCAGATCCACCTCCAGGGCGGCCAGGTCACCGTCTACGACCCGAAGGGCATGGACAACGCCCGCCGCGTCTTCCCGACGCTCGGCTACGCCGACTCGGCCCTGGAGGCGGCCCGGGGCGCGGACGTGGTCCTGCACCTCACGGAGTGGCGGGAGTTCCGCACCCTCGACCCGGTCGAGCTCGGCTCCGTCGTCACCGACCGCCTCATCCTCGACGGCCGCAACGCCCTGGACCCGGAAACCTGGCGCGCGGCCGACTGGACCTACCGCGCGATGGGCCGCCCCCGCGCCTGAACCGCCCCCGCGCTGGAACCCGCCGACCCGGCCCCGACGGACGGAGTCCGTGCGTCGAAAGGGCGCTACGGGGTCTTGCGGTACTGGGCTGCGCGGGCCGTGAATTCCGCGTCGCGCAGGACCCGTTGGGCGTTGCCCCAGGTGAGCAGGGCCAGGTCGGTCTCCGGCCAGCCCCGTTCGAGGAGTTCCGCGATCAGCCGCGGATAGCCCGAGGGGTCGGTCAGGCCCGTCGGGCGCGGGACGCCCGGCTCGCTGCCGAAGGTGGCGCCCAGGCCCACGCAGTGCGGGCCCGCCACGGCCCGTACGTGGTCCACGTGGTCGGCCACGGCGTGCAGGCTGTCTCCGGTCTGCGCGGCGTCGAAGGTGACCATCGCCAGTCCGCCCGCCTCCCGCAGCGCGAGCAGCACCTCGTCGGTCACGTTCCCCGGGTGGGGGTTCAGCGCGGCGGCCGCGGTGTGCGAGACGATCACCGGCGCCTTGGAGGCCCCGGTCAGCTGGCAGGCCACCGTCGGGCTGCAGCCGGTCAGGTCCACCAGCATCGCCAGCCGGTTCATCTCCTTGACGACCTCGTGGCCGAAGGCCGTCAGCTCGTCCCGCGCCCAGGGCGCTCCGGCCGGCGCGAGGATCCGTACGCCCAGGGCGTGGAAGGCGCGCAGCGCGCCCAGCGAATCGGTCAGCGTACGGCCCGGCACCGGGCCCAGGAACGAGGCGATCCGCCCCCGGTTGCGGGCATCGGCCATGTCGTTCGCGGTCAGTGAGAAGCACAGGCTGTCGGGATAGCGGCGCATCAGCGCCAGCGCCCCGTCGATCTGTTCGAGGGTCTCGGACACCACCTGGTCCGGGGACGCCGCCTCCCGCGGCAGCATCAGGGACCAGAACTGGGCGCCCACCCCGCCGGCCCGCAGCCGCGGGATGTCGGTGTCGACCCCCGCGTCCGGGGTGTCGATGTCGTGGTACGGGCTCTGGTGCAGCGTCCACACCAGGGTGTTGTGCCCGTCCGCCACGGGATGGACGGCCAGCAGCTCGACGGCTCGTTCCAGGGCGCCGGCCGCCGCGTCGGCGGGCACGTCTTCGGCTCCGACGGAGCCGAGGGGGGCCGGGTCGGCGGTGTAGGCCGTGTTCCCGGCGTTCGGTTCATCCTGCAGGTCGGCCATGGCGTTCGCTCCGGTCTCGGCGGCAGCAGGGAGAGGGGTTCTGCCACGGTGACACGCGCAGCGGCCGGGCCGCCCGGCGGATGGGGCGTTCGGGTGAACCTGCAGGTCACACCCCATGGCCCAGCCGCCGGGCGGTACCGCGGCCCGCTACCTGACCGGCTGCAGCACGGCGTTCGACGGCCCCCGCGTCGCGGAGAGCCCGCGCGCCACCGCTTCGGCGTCGCGCAGCACCCGTACGGCGTTGGACCACGTCAGCTTGGCCAGGTCCGCCCGGGACCAGCCGCGGTCGAGGAGCTCCGCGATCAGGTTCGGGTATCCGGCCACGTCGTCCAGCCCGGCCGGGGTGAAGGCGGTGCCGTCGTAGTCCCCGCCGATGCCGATGTGGTCGACGCCGGCCACCTCCCGCATGTGGTCCAGGTGGTCGGCCACCGTGGCGGCCGTCGCCACCGGGCGCGGGTGCTCGGCCTCGAAGGCCCGGTGCAGGGCCATCGCCTCGGCCGTGGTGTCCAGCGGGTGGAATCCGTGCGCCCGCAGGTTCTCGTCCGCGGCGAGGGTCCACTCGACCGCCGCCGGGAGGATGAACTTGGGCACGAAGGTGGCCATCACCACCCCGCCGTTGGCGGGCAGCTGCGCCAGGACCTCGTCCGGCACGTTGCGCGGGTGGTCGCAGACCGCCCGGGCCGACGAGTGGGAGAAGATCACCGGCGCCGCGGAGACGGCGATCGCGTCCCGCATCGTCGTCTCCGCGACGTGCGAGAGGTCGACGAGCATGCCGATGCGGTTCATCTCGCGGACGACCTCGCGGCCGAAGTCGCTCAGACCGCCGTGCCGCGGCTCGTCGGTCGCCGAATCCGCCCAGTCGATCGTGTCGTTGTGCGTCAGCGTCATGTACCGCACACCCAGCCGGTGCAGGGCGCGCAGGGTGGCCAGCGAGTTGTTGATGGAGTGGCCGCCCTCGGCGCCCATCAGCGAGGCGATCCGGCCGGCCGTGCGGGCCGCTTCCATGTCGTCCGCCGTCAGCGCCCGGGCGAGGTCCGCCGGGTAACGCCCGATCAGCTGGGCGACGGCGTCGATCTGCTCCAGGGTGGCGCTGACCGCCTCGTCACCGGCGTAGTCGGCGCGCACGTAGACCGACCAGAACTGCGCGCCGACCCCGCCGGCGCGCAGCCGGGGGATGTCGGTGTGCAGGTGGACGGACTGGTCGGCGGCGATGTCACGCCGGTCGAGGTCGTAGCGCACCTGCTGGCGCAGCGCCCACGGCAGGTCGTTGTGCCCGTCGACGACCGGGTGCTCGGCGAGCAGCTCGCGGGCCTCGGCCAGCCACCCGGCCGCGCCCGCCCCCGCCGGTCCCGCCCCGGCCTCGCCGGCCGCGCTCACTTGCCGAATCCGAAGGACTCCGCGCCCGCCACCTTCGCGCGCAGCCGCTTGCCCTTCTCGGTGGCCTGGTCGTTCAGCTCCTGCTGGAAGTCCCGCATCCGGCCCAGCAGCTCCGGGTCGTGGGCGGCCAGCATCCGTACGGCCAGCAGTCCGGCGTTGCGCGCCCCGGCCACCGAGACGGTGGCCACGGGAACCCCCGCGGGCATCTGGACGATCGACAGCAGCGAGTCCATGCCGTCGAGGTACTTCAGCGGCACCGGGACGCCGATGACCGGCAGGGGCGTCACGGAGGCCAGCATGCCGGGCAGGTGGGCCGCCCCGCCCGCGCCCGCGATGATCGCCTTCAGGCCGCGGTCGGCTGCCTGCTCCCCGTACGCGACCATCTCGCGCGGCATCCGGTGCGCGGAGACCACGTCGACCTCGTAGGAGACCTCGAACTCGTCCAGCGCCTGGGCCGCGGCCTCCATGACGGGCCAGTCGGAGTCCGAGCCCATGACGATGCCGACGACGGGACCTGCGGTAGCGGTGCTCATTCGGTGATCGTTCCTCTGAGGTAGCCGGCAGCGTGACGTGCGCGCTCCAGCACATCGTCCAGGTCGTCGCCGTAGGTGTTGACGTGGCCGACCTTGCGGCCGTGTTTCACGTCCTTGCCGTACATGTGGATCTTCAGCTGCGGGTCGTGGGCCATGCAGTGCAGGTACGCCGCGTACATGTCGGGGTAGTCCCCGCCGAGCACGTTCGCCATGACCGTCCAGCGGGCCCGGGGGCGCGGGTCGCCCAGGGGGAGGTCCAGGACCGCGCGGACGTGGTTGGCGAACTGGGAGGTGACGGCACCGTCCTGGGTCCAGTGGCCGCTGTTGTGCGGGCGCATCGCCAGTTCGTTGACCAGGATCCGCCCGTCGGCGGTCTCGAACAGCTCCACGGCCAGGTGCCCGGTCACGCCGAGCTCCTGGGCGATGCGCAGGGCGAGGGCCTGGGCCTCGCCCGCGAGGGCTTCCGAGAGGTTCGGGGCGGGGGCGATCACCGTGTCGCACACGCCGTCGACCTGGATGGACTCCACCACGGGGTAGGCCACGGCCTGGCCGTGCGGGGAGCGGACGATGTTGGCCGCGAGCTCGCGGACGAAATCGACCTTCTCCTCCGCCAGGACCGGGACGCCCGCCTTGAAGGGGGCCTGCGCGTCCTCCGCGGACCGCACGAACCACACGCCCTTGCCGTCGTAGCCGCCGCGCACGGTCTTGAGGATGACGGGGAAGCCGCCCACCTCTTCCGCGAAGGCGGCCGCGTCCGCCGGATCGCTCACGATCCGGTGGCGGGGGCTGGGCGCGCCGATCTCGTCGAGCTTGGCGCGCATCACCCCCTTGTCCTGGGCGTGCACCAAGGCGTCGGGCCCCGGGCGGACGGGGATGCCGTCCGCTTCCAGGGCCCGCAGGTGTTCGGTGGGTACGTGCTCGTGATCGAAGGTGATCACGTCGCAGCCGCGCGCGAAGGCGCGCAGCGTTTCCAGGTCGCGATAGTCGCCGATGACGACGTCGTTCACGACCTGGGCCGCCGAGTCCTGTGGGGTGTCACTGAGGAGCTTGAATCTGATGCCGAGGGGGATACCCGCCTCGTGGGTCATGCGGGCGAGCTGTCCGCCGCCGACCATGCCGACTACCGGGAACGTCACCCCTCCAGAGTATCCGCCGGTATTCCGCCATCCGGACCGGACCCTGGCCCGTACTCGCCGATGTGGCTCGTCTCATCCTCCGGTGTGCCCTGCGTCGCACGGTGTGCGAAGGCACGGACGGCCCGCCGGGGCGACACTTAGCATGGGTGGCTGACCGAGACAGACGAGACGCCCCCCGGCCCGGGGGGCGCCGACGACGGGACTGATCCATCACATGAGCGCGCCGGAGCAGGGATCCGCCCTCGAACGGGTACGCGGTCTCGTACGGGAGGTCGCCAAGTTCGGGGCGGTCGGCGGCCTGGGCGTGCTGGTCAACCTGGGTGTCTTCAACCTGATCCGGCACACCACCGACCTGCAGGTGGTGCGGGCGAGCGTCATAGCCACCGTCGTGGCCATCATCACCAACTACATCGGGTTCCGGTACTTCACCTACCGTGACCGCGCCCACTCCGGCAGCTCCCGCGAGCTGCCGCTGTTCGTGGCCTTCAGCGTGATCGGCCTGGTCATCGAGAACGGCGTGCTCTACACGGCCACCTACGGCTTCGGCTGGGACGGCCCGCTCGCCACCAACATCTGCAAGTTCGTCGGCATCGGCACGGCCACCGTCTTCCGCTTCTGGTCGTACCGGACCTGGGTCTTCAAGGCGCTGCCCGCGCCGGAGGCCGCCGCCGCGGTCGCGGGGCACCAGGACTCCGCGCTCTCCGCGGAGCCCGCGCTCGCCCCGGAGCCCGCGGGCAAGTAGGGCCGTCCGGCCTCAGCGGACCGTCTCCTCCGGCTCCGGCCGATCCGGCGCGGTCCGGCTCAGGAACAGCGCGAACACCGGAGGCTGTGTCTGCAGCAGCTCCAGGCGCCCCCCGTCGGCCTCCGCGAGGTCCCGGGCCACGGCGAGGCCGATGCCGGTGGAGTTGCGGCCGCTGATGGCCCGCTCGAAGATCCGGTTGCCGAGGTCGGGCGGGACTCCCGGCCCCTCGTCGGTGACCTCCAGTACGGCCTGGTTGCCGATCACCCGCGTGCGCAGGGCGACGGTGCCGCCTCCGTGCATGAGCGCGTTCTCCACCAGGGTCGCCAGCACCTGCGAGACCGCGCCCGGGGTGGCGACGGCCCGGATGCCGGTCTTGCCGGAGCGCACGATGGCCCGGCCCGCGCTGCGGTAGGCGGGCCGCCACTCCTCCACCTGCTGTTTGACGACCTCGTCCAGGTCGAAGGGGACCGCGGAGCCCGTCCGCGGGTCCCGGGAGTTCGTGAGCAGCCGCTCGACCACATCGGTGAGCCGTTCCACCTGGGTCAGGGCGATGCTCGCCTCGTCCCGTACGGTCGCCAGGTCCTCGGTGACCGTGATCTCCTCCAGCCGCATCGACAGGGCGGTGAGGGGGGTCCGCAGCTGGTGCGAGGCGTCCGCGGCCAGGCGCCGCTCGGCGGTCAGCATCCGGGCGATCCGCTCCGCGCTGGAGTCCAGTACGTCGGCGACCCGGTCCAACTCGGGCACCCCGTACCGCTTGTGCCGGGGCCGCGGGTCGCCGGAACCCAGCCGCTCGGCGGTCTCGGCGAGGTCGGTCAGGGGGGAGGCCAGCCGGTTGGCCTGCCGTACGGCCAGCAGGACGGCCGCCACCACCGCGAGCAGGGCCACCGCGCCGACCACGGCGAGGGTCCGCCCCACCTCTTTGGTCACGGTGGAGCGGGAGGCCTCGACGACGACGGTCTCGCCCTGCTCGCCCTTCGCGGTGCCCCGGATGACGCTGTCGGGGATCCGTTCGCCGACCTCCACGGCCGGCCGGCCAGGGACGGTGATGCGGGCGTAGCGGCCCGCGTCGAGCTGCTCGGCGAGGGCCTGGGCGTCGATCGGCTTGCGCTCCAGGACGTCCGCCTCGACGCTGCCGACGAGGCGCAGCGCCTCGGACTCGATGCGGTCCTGGGCGCTGCTGGTGATCGTCCGGGTCTCCACGATGACGAGGGAGACCCCGAAGACGGCGATCACGACGAGCACCACGGCGAGCGTGGACTGGATCAGGCGGCGGCGCATGGCTCAGTGGTGCTCATTTTTGCTCGGGTCCACTCGGACGCTGGTGGCACTAGCTCTTCTCGAAGCGGAAGCCGACGCCGCGGACGGTCGCGATGTAGCGGGGGTTGGCGGCGTCGTCGCCCAGCTTCTTGCGGAGCCAGGAGATGTGCATGTCGAGGGTCTTGGTGGAGGACCACCAGGTGGTGTCCCACACCTCGCGCATCAGCTGGTCGCGCGTGACGACCCGGCCGGCGTCGCGCACCAGGACCCGCAGCAGGTCGAACTCCTTGGCGGTGAGCTGGAGCTCCTCCTCCCCCATCCAGGCGCGGTGCGACTCGACGTCGATCCGTACGCCGTGGGTGGCGGGGGCCTGGCTGGCCTCGTTGGCGCCGCGCCGCAGCAGGGCCCGTACGCGGGCCAGCAGTTCGGCGAGGCGGAAGGGCTTGGTCACGTAGTCGTCGGCGCCCGCGTCCAGGCCGACGACGGTGTCGACCTCGTCCGCGCGGGCGGTGAGGACCAGGATCGGGAAGCCGTGGCCCTCGGCGCGCAGCCGTCGGGCGACCTCCAGGCCGTCCATGCCCGGCAGGCCCAGATCCAGGACGACGAGGTCGACGCCGCCCTGCAGTCCGGCGTCCAGGGCGGTGGGGCCGTCCTCCCGGACCTCGACCTCGTACCCCTCCCGGCGCAGGGCGCGGGCCAGGGGTTCCGAGATGGATGCGTCGTCCTCGGCGAGCAGTACACGCGTCATGTGGGTGATGGTAGTCCGCAGCGGCTGAAAGCAGGGTCGTGCGTGCACACCCCTGCCGATCTGGTCTTATGGCAAGGGGCGGCCTTCGAATGTGACCAAACGGTTCCCGAAAGGCCTGTGATCCATGTCTCAAGTCCTTTCATATGCCGCCGTGTCGTGTCGTATGGTGGCGAGACGCCTGATGCACTACCTCTGAGACCTTTGTGCCGAAAAGCGCGCCGAGGGTCTCTCTTTCTGTCCTGACCGGTCCGGCCAGTCCGCGGACTGACGTGGCCGGGCTTGATGACAGTGAATGACCTGTGGGCCGGGCTTCGCGCGCGAGGTGTGCGATGAAGCGTGGATCCCGGTTACGGATGCTCCCTCGTCTCCGCCGTACAGGCGGCGACGGACCCCAGGGCGTGGGGTGGGTCGCCCGTCGCCGGTGCCGGCCAACCCCCCACCGGGCGCTGTTCCGCTCACGAAGCGAGGCGTCCCGAGCAAGCAAGGATCGACCATGGCTTCCAGCCTGACGAGGGACACGGCGGCTCCGGCCTCCGAGAAGACCTTCTTCGGCCACCCCCGTGGCCTGGCCACTCTGTTCATGACCGAGATGTGGGAGCGCTTCTCCTACTACGGCATGCGTGCACTCCTCGTGTACTACCTGGTCTCGGGCGGCGCCGACGCCGCGACGGGAAGCCAGGGCGGCGGTCTGGCGATGACCGCGGCCACCACCACGGCGATCTACTCCGTGTACGTCTCGATGGTCTACCTGATGGCCATGCCGGGCGGCTGGTTCGGTGACCGCGTCTGGGGTGCCCGCAAGACGGTCGCCATCGCCGGCTTCGTGATCATGGCCGGCCACCTGTCGCTGGCCCTGCCGGGCCAGGCGATGTTCTTCGTCGGTCTGATCCTCGTCGCGGCGGGCTCCGGTCTGCTGAAGGCCAACATCTCCACGATGGTCGGCCACCTGTACGACGGTCCCGAGGACCCGCGCCGTGACGGCGGCTTCACGCTCTTCTACATCGGCATCAACCTCGGTGCCTTCGTCGCCCCGCTCGTCGTCGGCACGGTCGGCAAGGAGCACAACTGGCACCTGGGCTTCGCCCTCGCCGCCGCCGGCATGGCCCTGGGCCTGACCCAGTTCCTGCTCGGCACCAAGCACCTGAGCCCGAAGAGCAGCGAGGTCCCGAACCCGCTGACGCCGCAGGAGCGCAAGGCCGTCCTCACCAAGGTCGCCCTCGCGGTCGCCGGTATCGCCGTCTTCTACGGCGCCGTGGTGGCCCTCGGTGCCTACACGCTGAACTGGGCGCTGGTCCCGCTGACCCTGGCCGGTCTGATCATCCCGATCGCCGTGCTGGTGCGCATCAAGCGCGACAAGGACCTGTCCTCGACCGAGCAGTCGAAGATGACGGCCTACATCTGGTTCTTCATCGCCGCCGCAGTCTTCTGGATGATCTACGACCAGGGTGGCTCCACGCTCTCCCTGTTCGCCGACGACAAGACCGCCGACACCGTCTTCGGCCTCGGCTTCTCGGCCACCTGGTACCAGTCGCTGAACCCGCTGTTCGTGATGGCGCTGGCCCCGGTCTTCGCCTGGCTGTGGGTGTGGCTGGCCCGTAAGAACCAGGAGCCGAACACCATCGTGAAGTTCGCGATGGGCCTGGTCCTGATCGGTGCCTCGTTCTTCGTCTTCATCGTCCCGATGAACATGGCGGGCGGCGACGCCAAGGTCTCCCCGATGTGGCTCGTCTCGATCTACATGA
This sequence comes from Streptomyces sp. NPDC044571, assembly GCF_040647115.1. Classification (NCBI taxonomy): domain Bacteria; kingdom Bacillati; phylum Actinomycetota; class Actinomycetes; order Kitasatosporales; family Streptomycetaceae; genus Streptomyces; species Streptomyces sp. NPDC044571. The sequence goes on along the minus strand of NZ_JBEZBN010000025.1, from coordinate 59,573 downwards.
TCCAGACCATCGGTGAGCTGTGCGTCTCCCCGGTCGGCCTCTCGGTCACCACGAAGATGGCCCCGCAGAAGTACGCCTCCCAGATGATGGGTGTCTGGTTCCTCGCGGTCACCGCCGGCGACTGCATCACCAGCCTCCTGTCCATCGGCGGGGTGGACCTGAACGGTCTGGGTGTGATCGCCCTGCAGGCGGCCGCCGCGGCCCTGGCCGGCTTCGCGGTGTACGCCTACCGCAAGAAGGTCCAGGCCCTGATGGGCGACGTCCACTGACGCAGGCCCCTCGGCGCGTGAAGCGGCCCGGCACACCCCTGGTGTGCCGGGCCGCTTCGTCGTTCCCGCCGCCGTTCCCGCTGCCGCTGGCTCAGCGCGTGCCGCGCAGGCGGCGCCAGGGGGTGAAGGTGAAGACGGCGCCGCCGAGCAGGATCACCGTGCCCGCGACCAGGGCCAGGGCCTTGATGCCGCCCTCTTCGCCGCCGGTCTCGGCGAGACCGCCCGAGGAGGAGGTGGAGCCGGTGGTCGAGGGCGAGCCGGAGCCGCCGGGCTGGGCAGTGGTGTCCAGCTCCAGCGATACGCCGCTGCTGACGGCCTTGCAGGGGACGTTGATGGGCGTGGACCCCGGGGCCATGGTGACGTCGATGGTCAGCTGGTCCGGGCTCAGCGTCACCTTGCCGGTCTTGCCGGGCGTGTAGGTGCCGGTCATGTCGCTCAGGCTGACCGGGGCCTTGTCGGGGATCGGCTCGGCGTTGGCCGGGCCCGTGACCTTGACCGTGCCGGTGTCGGCGCCGCCGAGCTTGATGTTCATCGAGGGCTTCAGGGCCCCGGCCGGCAGGGCCATGGGGCTGGCCATGGCGCCCTTGGCGGTCTTGACGGTCAGGTCGTAGCCGCCGCCGTTCTTCTTGGCGTTGATCGTGACCGGGGTCTTGATGCCGCCGGGGACGACCGCGCCGCAGTCGAAGGCGACCTCGACGGGCTTGCCGGGGAAGTCGGTCTGGCCGCCACCCCCGCCGGTGGTGGAGCCGGAGGTGCTGCCGCCCGAGGAGGTGCTGCCGCCGGAGGAGGAACCGCCCGAGGTGGAGCCGCCGGAGGTGCTGCCGCCGGTGGTGGAGCCGCCGGTGGTGGAGCCGCCCGACGTACCGCCCCCGGACGTGGAGCCGCCGCCCTCGGTGACCTTGATGGTGGCCCCGACCGCGGCCGTCTCCTTCGGCGAGCAGTGCGTGACGAACCCGCTGAAGTCCACGTCGTACTTGCCGGGCGTGATCGTGACGTCCCCGGCCTTGGTGAGCTTGATCTTGCCCTTCATGTCGGACATGACCATGGGTGCCTTCTTCGGGATGGGCGGGTTCTTGCGCTCGCCCTCCAGCTTCGCCTCCCCGCCGAGCGCCCCGCCCAACTGGACGAAGCCGGTCGGCTTGACGGTGTCCTTGCCCAGGTCCATGAGATCGGTGTTGTTCGAGGCCGGTTTGACGGTCTTCCAGACCACCTCGACCTCGTCGCCGACCTTCGCGGTGGCGGGCGCGGTGATGGAGACGGTGTTCGTCCCCTGGACCGGGCCGCCGCCGCCCGCCGGCGGGATGCATTCCACCTTGTACGAGACGTCGGCCGCCTGGGCGGGGCTTGCCGCCAGCAGGATGCCCGCGCCGCCGAACAGCAGCGCGACCGCGGCCGCGCTCACCCTCCGTTGGGTTTTCACGAATGTCCCTTCGTCGTCGGGGTGTTCTCAGACGGTGCGGACGCCTGTGGTGACGGTGGTGACTGAGAGGGATGGGGTGTGAACCACGGCAGGACCGCCGTGGGGGTCTCGGGATCCGCGCCGGTCTCCCCGGCCCCGGTCTCCCCGGCGCCGCCCCCGGCACCGGCTGCCGCCTCGGCCCGGTGGCGTCCGCCCGTGCCTGCGGTGCGCGGCCGGACCCGGTCGACGACGGCCATGCCGGTACGGAAGACCGCGGCCGGCACCACCAGCAGGAGCAGGCCCCAGAACAGCAGGACCCCGTACGGGCGGTCCACGCCCCACGGCTGCGTGGCGACGACCGTGTCCCCGTACTTGAGGGAGACCGTGTAGTCGCCGTGGGCGCCCGCGGACAGGCTGACGTCGAGCCGGACCTCCGCCTTGCCGCCCGGCGGGATCGTGCCCTTCCACCGGACCTCGTCCCACTGCGGCGCGAACACCCCGTGGGCCGTGCCGAGCTGGAAGACGGGGTCTTTGACGGGGGCGGAGCCGAGATTGCCGACGGTGACTGTGAATTTCCGTGTCGGCGGGGCGCCGAACCAGGTCAGCACGCCGTCCTCGCCCTTGAGGCGGACCCCGGTGAGCATCGCGAGGCGGGCGGTGCCGGACTCGGCGGGCAGCTCGGCCACCGGATGGTCGGTGATCTTCAGGGGTACGGCGACGGTGGACTGGTCCCCGCCCACGGAGGTGACGTTCACGACGCACGGGCAGGGCTTGGGCGGGGCCACCACGGGCAGCCGGGCGGTGAAGCGGCCGTCGGCGCCGGCCGAGACGGCGGTCCCGTCGGCGTTGGCGCAGCTGTTCGTGCCGCCGATCATGTTCTGGCCGCAGAGCAGCACCATCACCAGCGTTCTGGCGTGCCACCCGCTGCCCGTGACGGTGAGTTCGGTGCCCTTCGCGGCCTCCTGGAGCGAGAGCGCGACGCCCGGCTTGTCCTCGGCCGCGCCGGCCGGGCCCGCGTTCCAGACTCCCCCGGCCAGCGCCAGGAGGCACACCGCCAGCCCTGCCGCGAGCCGGGCCCTGAGCCTGCCGGTCACGTGGTTGCTCCCGTCAGCTCGTGTTCCGGTGTCCGTTCCTCCCGGGCCGGTGCCACCGGCTGCTCCCGGCGGGTGCGCCGGCGGCGTACGAGGAGCAGCGCGGCCAGGGCGAGCCCGGCGAGGGCGAGCAGCCCGGCCCCGGCCCGCGCGGCGATCCCCCAGGGCGCGAACCACGCCGAGGCGGTGGCCGTGGCCGGGGCCGCGCCGGGGGCGGTGACGGTGAGGGTGAGGTCCACGCCGTCGAGGACCGGCGCCCCGGGCCACGGCTCGGTCAGCCGCACCCGCCGGCCGGGGAGCAGTTCCACCGGGACGGCGCGGGCGCTGCGGCCGGGGACCTCGCCGAAGAGGCCCTCGGCGCGGATCGAGAGCTGCGGGGCGAGGACCACGTTGCCGCGGTTGACGAGGGTGTACGCGACCTGCGCCCCGGCGCCCCGGCCGCGTACGGAGACGCCCTCGACGGTGAGGGCGGCCAGCGTCGGGCCGCCGACCCGCAGGTGTACCCGTACCCCTGCCTCGCGGCCCGCTTCGGTGACGACCACGGCGGCGGGGTGGTCGCCGGGCGGGGAGGCGGGCGGCAGGGTGACGGTGAAGGGGACCACGGCGCGGGTCCCGGGCGGGATCCGTACGGTGGTGGCCGCGCCGAAGCTGATCCAGGAACCGGCGCCGGTCGACTGCCCGGTGGGGCGCACCGCGAGGGCGCCGTCCGCCTCGTTGTAGGCGTCGGCTCCGCGCAGGGTGAGGGTGAGCTCGTGGTCGGTGGTGTTGGACAGGGCCACCCGGTCCTCCAGCACGGTGCCGGCGGCGCCCGCCAGGTAGAAGTACGGGCGGGCCGCGCCGGTGGTGCCCGCCGCGGGGGCGGCGGTCCAGCCGGGCTCGTCGGCCGCGGCGGGACCTGCGGGCGCGGCCGCCACCGCGGTGAGCAGGAACAGGATCAGGAGGCGGGCGAGGTGCGTACGGGCGCAGGGCGCGGGCATGGCCGGGGGCGCTCCGTTCAGGACCGGGCCCGCCGGCCGCGCCGGGTCAGCCAGAGCATGCCGGCGGCGCCGGTGAGCAGCACGGTGCCGCCGAGGGTGCCGAGGGCGAGGGCGGAGTCGGCGGGCCCGGTCTGGGGCAGGGTGTCGCCCGTGGTGGCGCCGCCGGATCCGGTGGTGTCCTTGGCACCGGCCGCCGCCGTGACGTCGAGTTCCAGGGAGGGCTTGGGGCTGTTGCCGGGGGTGCAGGTGGTGGTGGTGCCCAGGGCCTTGATGGTGAGCACGCCCGCGGTGAAGGTGACCTTGCCGCTCTTCTTCGGGGTGTAGGTGCCCGAGAGATCGGTGATCTTGATGGGCGTGTTGGCGGGCACGGCCTCGGGGTTGGGCGGCCCCGAGACCGGCACGGACACCTTCTCCGCGCCGCCGGTGAGGACGACGGCGCTGGGGCTCATCGCGCCCTTGCCGAGCTCGACGGGGCTGGACGAGACGCCCTTCTGGAAGGACATCGTCAGCTTGTACCCGTCGCCCTCCTTGACGGCCTTGATGTCGATGGGCGAGACCGCCGACTTGTCGCCGATGGGGGTCTTGCAGTCGTAGGCGACGTCGACGACGTCGGCATGGGCTGCGGGGGCGGTCAGCAGTACCGCCGATCCGGCCAGCGCGGACGCCAGCGCAAGCGCGGTGGAGCGTTTCCGGTTGGGCACCTTCGTCTTCCCCTCGGGCCACAAATTACTGACGGCACATCAGATCGGTGGCTCAAGGTACGCCCGGGACCTTACGGAGGGAAGACAAAGGACATGCGGGATCAGGCGGGAGGGGACGGGCCCGGATCAGGCCGCTCGGACGCCCTTCTGCCAGACCGCCGAGACGAGCGGGACGCCCGGCCGGTAGGCCAGGTGGACGTGGCTGGGGGCCTCCAGCAGGGCGAGGTCGGCGCGGGCGCCGGGGGTGAGCGTGCCGATGTCGGTGCGCCGCAGGGCGCGGGCACCGCCCGCGGTGGCGGACCACAGGGCCTCGTCGGGGGTCATGCCCATGTCCCGGACCGCGAGCGCGATACAGAACGGCATGGAACTCGTGTAGGAGGAGCCCGGGTTGCAGTCCGTGGACAGGGCGACGGTGACGCCCGCGTCGAGGAGCCGGCGCGCGTCGGGCCACTGGGCGCGGGTGGAGAACTCGGCGCCGGGCAGCAGGGTCGCGACCGTGGTGCCCGCGGCCTGCGCCAGGGCGTCCACGTCGGCGTCGGTGAGGTGCGTGCAGTGGTCGGCGGAGGCCGCTTCGAGCTCCACCGCGAGCTGCACGCCCGGGCCCTGGGTGAGCTGGTTGGCGTGGACCCGCGGGATCAGGCCCGCGGCGGCGCCCGCCGTGAGGATCGCGCGGGCCTGGTCGCCGTCGAAGGCGCCCTTCTCGCAGAAGACGTCCACCCAGCGGGCGTACGGGGCGCAGGCGGCGAGCATGGCGCCGGTCACGAGGTCGACGTAGCCGGCGGGGTCGTCGGCGTAGTCGGGGGAGACGATGTGCGCGCCGAGGTAGGTGACCTCCTCGGTGTGCGCGGCCGCGATGCGCAGGGCGCGGGCCTCGTCGGCGACGGTCAGCCCGTAGCCCGACTTCGTCTCGAAGGTGGTGGTGCCCTGGCGGCGGGCCTCGTCGAGGTGGCGCACCAGGTTCGCCTCCAGCTCGGCGTCGGTGGCGGCGCGGGTGGCGGCGACGGTGGTGCGGATACCGCCGGCGGTGTAGCTGCGGCCCGACATCCGGGCGTTGAACTCGGCGGTGCGGTCGCCGGCGAAGACCAGGTGCGAGTGGGAGTCGACGAAGCCCGGGATCACGGCCCGGCCGTGCGCGTCGAAGGCCGAGTCCGCGGCCGGGGCGTAGGCGCTCTCGCCGACCCAGGCGACGGTCTCGCCGTCGATGACGACCGCCGCGTTCTCGATCAGGCCGAGGGGGCTGCCGTCGCCCGCGGCGGGATCGTTGGTGACGAGGCTGCCGATGTTGGTGATGACGGTGGTGGTCACGGGGTTCCTCTCGGGCGACGTCAGCCGCGGACGGCCGCGATGGATGCGGACAGGGCCGACGCCACGTCACCGACGAGGGTGTGGTGGCCGTCCCGGACGATGTGGCGACCGCCGACCACAGTGTGGCGGACGTCCGCTGCGGAGGCCGCGAAGACCGCGGTCTCGGCGCCCAGCCGCGGCAGCGGACCGGCCGTGCGTACGGAGTCCAGGGCGATGGTGGTGAAGTCCGCGAGCGCGCCCGGCTCCAGGCGGCCCGCGTCGGGTCGGCCGAGGGCCGCGTGCCCGTCCGCTGTGGCCGCCGTGAGCAGGGCGTTCGCCGTCCAGTGGCCCCGGGTCCGGCTGCGCAGGCGCTCGTTCAGCTCCATCGCGCGGGCCTCCTCCAGCAGGTCGATCACCGCGTGGCTGTCGCTGCCGAGGGAGAGCGGGCTGCCGGCCCGCTGGAGCCGGCCGGCCGGGCCGATGCCGTCGGCGAGGTCGCGTTCGGTGGTGGGGCACATGCAGGTGCCGGTGGCGCTGGCACCGAGGAGACCGATGTCGGTGTCCGTCAGGTGCGTGTTGTGGACGCCGGTGGTGCGCGGTCCGAGCACTCCGTGGTCGGCGAGCAGCTGGGTCGGGGTCCGGCCGTGGGCCGCCAGGCAGGCCTCGTTCTCGGCGGTCTGCTCCGAGAGGTGGACGTGCAGGGGGGCCTGCCGCTCCTCGGCCCAGCGGGCGACCGTGGCCAGCTCGCCCGCCGGCACGGCGCGCACGGAGTGGACGGCCGCGCCGATCAGGGCGTGCTCGCGGGGTTTGAGGGCCGAGACCCGCTCGGCCCAGGCCTCGGCGGTGCCGTCGCTGAACCGCCGCTGGTGCGCGTTGGGCGCCTCGCCGAAGCCCGCGGACAGGTAGGCGGTGTCGAGGAGGGTGATCCGGATGCCCGCCTCGGCGGCGGCCTCGATCAGGGCCTCGCCCATGGCGTTCGGGTCGGCGTAGGGGGCGCCGCCGGGCGCGTGGTGGACGTAGTGGAACTCGCCGACGTTCGTGACGCCGGCCAGCGCCATCTCCGCGTACACCGCGCGGGCCAGCGCGAAATAGCGCTCCGGGGTGAGGTTCTGGGCGACCTGGTACATGAACTCGCGCCAGGTCCAGAAGGTGCCGGAGCCGATCTGCACGAGGGAGCGCAGCGCCCGGTGGAAGGCGTGGCTGTGCGCGTTGGCGAGGCCGGGAAGGGTGAGCCCGCGCAGGACTTCGGCACCGGGCGGCGGGGTTTCGGCGCCGGTGCGCAGGGCGGCGATCCGCCCGTCGCCGCCCACCTCCAGGGCGACGCCCGGCTCGACATGGGTGCCGAGCCAGGCGTGCTCCAGCCAGTACGTCTTGTGCGCGGTCAGCGGCACGCCAGGCCCTCCAGTGCGTCGGCGAGGGCGAGGACGCCCGCCACGCAGTCGTCCTCGGTGGCGAACTCCCGCGGGGAGTGGGAGACGCCGGTGGGGTTGCGTACGAACAGCATCGCCGTCGGGACGGCTGCGGAGAGGATTCCGGCGTCGTGTCCCGCCCCGGTGCCGAGGACGGGGACGGCGCCGCCGAGGATCCGGTTCAGCTCGTCGCGCAGGGCGTGCCCGAACTCGACGACCGGGGTGAAGGACTCCCGGACGACGGACAGGTCGATGCCGTCCTGGTCGGCCCGCTCGCGGGCGGCCTTCTCGACGGCGGTGACCACGGTGTCCAGGGTGGCCTGGTCGGCGGCCCGCGAGTCCAGCCAGCCGCGGACCAGGGAGGGGATCGCGTTGACCCCGTTGGGCTCGACGGAGACCTTCCCGAAGGTGGCGACGGCCCCGGCGAGGGCGGCCTCCGTACGGGCCGCGAGCACGGTCGCCGCGTACGTGAGCATCGGGTCGCGGCGGTCCACCAGGCGGGTGGTGCCGGCGTGGTTGGCCTCGCCGTGGAAGTCGAACCGCCAGCGTCCGTGCGGCCAGATCGCGGAGGCGATGCCGACCCGGTCCCCGGACAGGTCCAGGGCCCGGCCCTGCTCGACGTGGAGCTCGACGAAGGCGCCGATGCGGGCGAGGCGCTCCGGGTCGGCCCCGATGGCGGCGGGGTCGTACCCGGCGGCCTCCATGGCCTGCGGGAGGCTGATCCCGTCGGCGTCGCGCAGCTCGTACGCCTTCTCCTTGGTCAGCTGCCCGGCGGCGAGCCGGGAGCCGACGCAGGCGAGCCCGAAGCGGGCGCCTTCCTCGTCACCGAAGTTGGTGATGGCCAGCGGCCTGGTGAAGCGGGCGCCCCGGCCGCGGAGTTCGTCCAGGGCCGCGAAGGAGGACACCACGCCGAGCGGGCCGTCGAAGGCGCCGCCGTCGGGGACGGAGTCCAGGTGCGATCCGGTGACCACGGCGTCCCCGGCGAGCGGGTCGCCGAGCCAGGCCCACTGGTTGCCGTTGCGGTCCGTCTCGTACAGCAGGCCGCGGGCCTCGGCCTGCTCCTGGAACCAGGTACGGCAGTCGGCGTCGGCACCGCTCCAGGCGTAGCGGCGGTAGCCGCCGGAGTCCGGGTGGCGGCCGACGGGGGCCAGCTCGTCCCACATGGTGTGGAACGAGGCCCCGGCCGCGGGGGCGTCCTGGATCACGCCGGGTCACCCTCGCGCATGGGGACGCGGACGCCGCGCTCGTCCGCCACCGACTCGGCGATGTCGTAGCCGGCGTCGACGTGGCGGATGACGCCCATGCCGGGGTCGTTGGTCAGGACGCGGCGGATCTTCTCGCCCGCCAGCGGGGTGCCGTCGGCCACGGTGACCTGGCCCGCGTGGATGGAGCGGCCCATGCCGACGCCGCCGCCGTGGTGCAGGGACACCCACGAGGCGCCGGAGGCGACGTTGACCATGGCGTTGAGCAGCGGCCAGTCGGCGATGGCGTCCGAGCCGTCGAGCATGGCCTCCGTCTCGCGGTACGGCGAGGCGACGGAGCCGCAGTCGAGGTGGTCGCGGCCGATGGCCAGCGGGGCGGCGAGCTCGCCGCTCGCGACCATGTCGTTGAAACGCTCGCCGGCCTTGTCGCGCTCGCCGTAGCCGAGCCAGCAGATCCGCGCGGGCAGGCCCTGGAAGTGGACGCGCTCGCCGGCCATCTTGATCCAGCGGTGCAGGGACTCGTTCTCCGGGAAGAGCTCCAGCATCGCCTTGTCCGTCTTGGCGATGTCCGAGGCCTCGCCGGACAGGGCCGCCCAGCGGAAGGGGCCCTTGCCCTCGCAGAACAGCGGTCGGATGTAGGCCGGGACGAAGCCGGGGAACGCGAAGGCGCGGTCGTAGCCGGCGAGCTGGGCCTCACCGCGGATGGAGTTGCCGTAGTCGAAGACCTCGGCGCCGGCGTCCATGAAGCCGACCATGGCCTCGACGTGCTGGGCCATGGACTCGCGGGCCCGCGTGGTGAAGCCGGCCGGGTCCTTGGCCGCGTAGGAGGCCATGTCCTCGAAGTCGACGCCGACCGGCAGGTACGACAGGGGGTCGTGCGCGGAGGTCTGGTCGGTCACGATGTCGATCGGGGCGCCTTCCGCGAGCATCTGCGGGAGGAGTTCGGCCGCGTTGCCGAGCAGGCCGATGGAGAGCGGCTTGCGGGCGTCGCGCGCCTCGACGGCCAGCTGCAGGGCGTGCCGGAGGTTGTCGGCCTTCACGTCCAGGTAGCGGTGCTCGATCCGGCGCTCGATGGCGCGCGGGTCGACGTCGATGCAGATCGCGACGCCGTCGTTCATCGTCACCGCGAGCGGCTGGGCGCCGCCCATGCCGCCGAGGCCGGCGGTCAGGGTGATGGTGCCGGCGAGGGTGCCGTTGAACTTCTTGGCGGCGACCGCGGCGAAGGTCTCGTACGTGCCCTGCAGGATGCCCTGCGTGCCGATGTAGATCCACGAACCGGCGGTCATCTGGCCGTACATGGTCAGACCCAGCTGCTCCAGTCGCCGGAACTCCTCCCAGTTGGCCCAGTCGCCGACCAGGTTGGAGTTGGCGAGCAGGACGCGGGGGGCCCACTCGTGCGTCTGCATCACGCCGACGGGACGGCCGGACTGGACGAGCATCGTCTCGTCCTGCTTGAGGGTCTGCAGGGTGCGGACCATCGCGTCGAAGGAGCGCCAGTCGCGCGCCGCCTTGCCGGTGCCGCCGTAGACGACGAGCTTGTCGGGGTGCTCGGCGACCTCGGGGTCGAGGTTGTTCTGCAGCATCCGCAGGGCGGCCTCCTGCTGCCATCCCAGGGTGCTGAGCTCGGTGCCTCGCGCGGCCCGTACGGGGCGGGGTCCTGACATGGCGGTGCCTCCTCCGGTGTTGGTCAATCCATTCATATCCTCGCGGTCTGAATAGATTCAGTCAACAGCTGCGGGCCGCCGCGCCGGATGATTGGCTGGCAGACATGCATCGGCGAACGCAGGGTGAGGACGGGGCGGCACGCCGCGACCGGGTCGTGCGGGCCGCCGTCGAGCAGGGGCTCGTCGGCGGGACGGAGAGCTCACCGCCCCTGGTGTGCCTGCTGGACACGGATGGGATCCGGGCCTCCGCAGCAGCCCTGACCAGCGCCTTCGCGGCAGCCCTGGCGCCCGGCACCCCGGTCCTGCACGCCTTCGCGGTCAAGGCGGCACCGCTGGTCCCGGTGCTGCGGCTGCTCGCCGACGCCGGCCTCGGCTGCGAGGTCGCGAGCCCCGGCGAGCTGGCGCTGGCCCGGGCGGCGGGGGTGAGTGCGCAGCGGACCGTACTGGATTCCCCGGCCAAGACCACGGCCGAACTGCGCGAGGCACTGGCGCTGGGGGTGGCGGTCAACGCCGACAGCCGGCAGGAGCTGGAGCGCCTGGACACGATGCTGAGCCGGCGCCCCGCCGGCCCGGTCGGCGTCAGGGTCAACCCCCAGACGGGCGCCGGCGCGATCGACGCCCTGTCCACGGCGACGGCCACGTCGAAGTTCGGCATCGCCCTACGGGACCCGGGCGCCCGGGAATGGCTCGTACGGGCCTTCGTGGACCGGCCCTGGCTGACCAGGCTGCACACCCATTCCGGCTCCCAGGGAGTCCCGCTCCCGCTGATCGCGGAAGGCGTGCGGGAGCTGCACGCCCTGGCCGAGGAGATCAACGAGGCGGCCGGCCGCCGGCAGGTCGACACGCTCGACATCGGGGGCGGCCTCCCCGTGAACTTCGCCTCCGACGAGGAGAACCCGACGTACGCGCAGTACGTCGCCGCCCTGCAGGAGGCCGTCCCGGCGCTGTTCGACGGCTCGTACGGGCTGGTGACGGAGTTCGGGCGCTCGCTGCTGGCCAAGCACGGGCTGGTGCTGGCGCGGGTCGAGTACACGAAGACCACGGGCGGCCGCCCCATCGCCCTCACCCACGCGGGGGTCCAGCTGGCCACCCGGACGGTGTACGCGCCGGCGGCGTGGCCGCTGCGGATCCTGCCGTATGACGCGAAGGGCACCCCGAAGACGGGCCCGCCCGTCGCCCAGGACATCGCCGGCCCCGCATGCTTCGCCGGGGACCTGCTGGCCACGGCCAGGGAGTTGCCGGAGCTGGCCGCGGGCGACCTGATCGCCGTCCCGGACACCGGGGCGTACTTCTTCACCGCCCACTACGGCTACAACAGCCTCCCGCGCCCGCCGGTCCACGGCTTCACCACGACCCCCGAGGTCCGCTTCACCCTGGCCCGCCCTGCGCAGTCCCTCTCCGACCTCCTGACGGAAGCCGGCGCCACCCACCCGAACGCCCTGCTCTAACAGGAGCGCAGCCGGGGATGGCTACAGGGGAACAGCAGGCCGGGGATGCAGCCGGGCCTGGCCACAGGGGGACAGCAGGCCGGGGGCGGGTGGGGGGTGGGGTGTTGTCCGGGGCGTGGAACGTGATTTGTTGGCGCGGGATCCGGGGTTCGATGCCACCCGGAACAGGCGCCATAAATCATGAGCCCCGGACGACACCCCACCCCCCGCCCGACACCGGCCCCCGCAACCACCGCCCCACGAGGAACCGCCTGGCAGACACCGCCCCCACCCGCACCGAGCCACCCGCGGCAAACCGCCCCGCAGGGAACCGCCCCGCAGGGCACCAGCGCCGTCACTCCACGAACAGCCCCCGGCTGGCCGCCCTGGTGTCGAAAGCCTCCAGGCGGGCCTGCGCCTCCGGCAGCGCATCCGCCATCGCCTCCAGCAGCACCCGCCCCAGCAGCATCGGCGCGCACGCCGTGTCAAAGGCCAGCCCCGTACCCACCGGAGCCGGGATCAGCAGGTCCGAGTACCGCGCCACCGGCGCGAACGCCGAGTCGGCCACCGTCACCACCGTCAGCCCCGCGCCCCGCGCCTGCTCCAGCGCGTCCACCACCTCCCGCGGATGCCTCGGCAGGGCGAAGCACAGCAGGGCCGACGCCCCCGCCCCCACCGCCCCGTCGATGCGGTCGGCCAGCATCGAGCCGCCCTCGTCGAGGAGCCGTACGTCCGGATGCACCTTGGCGGCGAAGTACGCGAAGCCCCGCGCCTGCGAGGACGCCGCCCGCAGGCCGAGCACCGGCAGCGGGGTGGAGCCGGCGAGCAGCCGGCCCGCCTCCTCGACCGGGGCCGGATCGGCGAGCATGACGGACAGCTGCCGCAGGTTCTCGATCTCCCCCTGCACCGCCTGCTGGTACTCGTTGTACGTGTCCTCCCGCACCGCCTCGGCCCGCTCCGCCGGAGCCACCTCACGCAGGTGCCGGCGCAGCGCCGGGTATCCGTCGAAGCCGAGCGCCACCGCGAACCGGGTCACCGAGGGCTGACTCACCCCCGCCAGGTCGGCGAGCTCCACGCTCGACAGGAACGGCACGTCCGCCGCCCCGCGCACCATGCAGTGGGCGATCCGCCGCTGGGTGGGCGTCAGCCGGTGCCCCTCGAACAGCTGCTGCAGCCGCGCTGCCGGGCTGTCACTCATCCCGACCCCTCCGTCCCCGTGATTATTCAGTCACGGAGCACTCTGCATGCGGCTATACAAGACGGCAAGCGGCAGACCGCTCAGCGAGACGCGGCCCAAAACACCGGAGCGCTTCGGGTGGGCGGTCATCACGCTGGTGCACCAAAAAAAGATGTGCGCGGGGACCACCGCACCCTCACGCAGGCGAGGGGCGGGACGACGGTGGTCCCCGCGCAGGACACGGGCCGGGTCAGGGCCGTCCGCGTCCGTGGCGTTCACGCGGTCCGGGAGCCGCTCCGGAGGTACGCCAACGCCGTTTCGTGGTGCCGGCCGGGGCACTGACGCCCCTGCCGACGACCACCACTGTGCCGGAGCCGTGTTAAGCCGGTGCTGCCGTCACATGTCCGGCCCGTACCGTTTGCGCAACGGGCCCCCGGACGCGACGTCCTGCGTCGACGGAACGGCAACGGCAACGTCCTGCGTCGACGGCAGCGGCCGGCTTCCGCGCGGCCAGCGCCACGGCAACGGCCTACTTCGAACCCTTGGCCAGGAACGCCAGCAGGTCCTGGCGGCTCACCACACCGGTCGGCTTGCCCTCGACCAGCACGATCGCCGCGTCCGCCTCGCCCAGCACGGCCATCAGCTCGGACACCGGCTCACCGGAGCCCACCTGCGGCAGCGGCGAGCTCATGTGCTTCTCCAGCGGGTCGGTCAGCGACGCCCGCTGCGCGAACAGCGCGGCGAGGAGCTCCTTCTCGACGACCGAGCCGATGACCTCGGCAGCCATGACGTCGGGGTGGCCGGCGCCGGGCTTGACGATCGGCATCTGCGAGACGCCGTACTCGCGCAGCACCTCGATGGCCTCGCCCACCGTCTCCTCGGGGTGCATGTGGACCAGGGACGGGATGCCGCCCTCCTTGTCCGCGAGCACGTCCCCGATGCGCGCCGAGGGGCCCGCCTCCTCCAGGAAGCCGTGCCCGGCCATCCACTCGTCGCTGAAGATCTTGCTCATGTAGCCGCGGCCGCTGTCCGGCAGCAGGACGACGACGACGTCGTCCGGGCCGAGGCCCTCGGCCGCCTTCAGCGCGGCGACGACCGCCATGCCGCAGGAGCCGCCGACGAGGAGGCCCTCCTCCTTGGCGAGCCGGCGGGTCATCTGGAAGGAGTCCTTGTCGGACACCGCGATGATCTCGTCGGTCACGTTCGGGTCGTAGGCGGTCGGCCAGAAGTCCTCGCCGACGCCCTCGACCAGGTACGGGCGGCCGGAGCCGCCGGAGTAGACCGAGCCTTCGGGGTCGGCGCCGATGACCTTGACCTTGCCGCCGGACACCTCCTTCAGGTAGTTGCCGGTGCCGGAGATGGTGCCGCCGGTGCCGACGCCCGCCACGAAGTGGGTGATCTTCCCGTCCGTCTGCTCCCACAGCTCGGGACCGGTGGTCTCGTAGTGCGAACGGGGGTTGTTCGGGTTGCTGTACTGGTCGGGCTTCCATGCGCCCGGCGTCTCGCGGACGAGGCGGTCGGACACGTTGTAGTACGAGTCCGGGTGCTCGGGGTCGACGGCCGTCGGGCAGACCACGACCTCGGCGCCGTAGGCGCGCAGTACGTTGATCTTGTCGAGGGAGACCTTGTCAGGGCAGACGAAGATGCACTTGTAGCCCTTCTGCTGGGCCACGATGGCGAGTCCTACACCGGTGTTGCCGCTGGTGGGCTCCACGATGGTGCCACCGGGCTTGAGGGCACCGCTCTGCTCGGCGGCCTCGATCATCCGGACGGCGATCCGGTCCTTCACGGATCCGCCGGGATTGAAGTACTCGACCTTGGCAAGGACGGTGGCCTGCAGGCCTTCGGTCACACGGTTGAGCTTCACCAGCGGGGTGTTGCCGACGAGGCTGATCATCGAGTCGTGGAATTGCACCATGTTCTCCAGGGGAGGGGACTCCACGGGTTCTCCGGGAGGCACGGCCAGAGTAAGCGGAAAGGGATTGGCCGACGGGCAGTACGGGGCAGGTAGGTCAACAGGGCCGGGCAGGAAGCGAGGAGGCTCCAAGGGTGTCCAGGGCGAGGACCGCCCGCCGGATCGCGGCGGGGGCGGCATACGGCGGAGGCGGGCTCGGGCTGGTCGGAGCCGCGGCGGTGGGGCTGGTACTGGCTGAGCTCCAGTTTGCCAAACGGACGGTCGGGACGGGGCTCCCCGACCCACCGCGGGCGGACGGGCTGTACGGGAGCGAGTTCGCCGGGCCGGAGCCGGGCCCGGGCCCGCTGCGGCTGGCCATGATGGGCGACTCCACGGCCGCCGGGCTCGGCGTCCGCCGGGCCGGGCAGACCCCGGGGGCCCTGCTGGCCTCGGGGCTGGCGGCGGTGGCCGAGCGGCCGGTGGAGCTGCGGAACGTGGCCCAGTCCGGGGCCATGTCGGACGACCTGGACCGGCAGACGGGGGTGCTGCTGGACGACGGGCGTCCGGCGCCGGACGTGTGCGTGATCATGATCGGCGCGAACGACGTGACCCGCCGGATGCCGCCGACCCAGTCGGTGCGCCACCTCACCTCGGCGGTACGCCGGCTGCGGCTCGCGGGCACCGAGGTCGTGGTCGGCACCTGCCCGGACCTGGGCACGATCGAGCCGGTCTACCAGCCGCTGCGGTGGTTGGCCCGGCGGGTCTCGCGGCAGCTGGCCGCCGCCCAGACCATAGGGGTCGTCGCCCTGGGTGCCCGTACGGTCTCCATGGGGGACCTGCTCGGCCCCGAATTCGCGGCGAACCCGCGCGAGATGTTCGGCCCCGACTCCTACCACCCCTCGGCGGAGGGGTACGCGACCGCCGCCATGGCCGTCCTGCCGACCTTGTGCGCGGCCCTCTCCCTGTGGCCGGAGTCGGACCGCCTGGAGGTGGCGCGGAACGAGGACATGCTCCCGGTGGCCAAGGCCGCGTCCGCGGCGGCGGGCCAGGCCGGTACGGAGGTCACGCAGGCCCGCGGCCCGTGGGCCCTGCTCAAGCACCGGCGCCGGCGCCGGGTCGCGGCGGAGGACCTGGCACCCGCCGAGCCGTCGGCGGAGCTGCCGGGCACCCAGGTCGCGGGCACCTGACGGGCGCGTCGGGTGGGGCTTCCCTGGCGGGGTAGGTACCCGAACAGCCCGCGGAGCGACCGGCATCACACGGGGAAGGCGGTGACCTCGACCGTACGGGCCGGTAACTTCGCTTGCGGTCCCGCAACGAGCCGCACGACACACCCTTGG
Source organism: Streptomyces sp. NPDC044571 (assembly GCF_040647115.1). Classification (NCBI taxonomy): domain Bacteria; kingdom Bacillati; phylum Actinomycetota; class Actinomycetes; order Kitasatosporales; family Streptomycetaceae; genus Streptomyces; species Streptomyces sp. NPDC044571. Next base: position 43,742 of record NZ_JBEZBN010000025.1, on the reverse strand, counting down.
AGCCCCGATGCCCGAAGCCGTCATCGTTTCCACCGCCCGCTCTCCCATCGGGCGCGCCGGCAAGGGGTCGCTCAAGGACGTCCGCCCGGACGACCTGACCGCGACGATCATCCAGGCCGCGCTCGCCAAGGTTCCCGAGCTGGACCCGCGCGACATCGACGACCTGATGCTGGGCTGCGGCCTGCCGGGCGGCGAGCAGGGCCACAACCTGGCCCGCATCGTGGCCGTGCAGATGGGCATGGACTTCCTGCCGGGCACCACGATCACCCGTTACTGCTCCTCGTCGCTGCAGACGTCCCGGATGGCGCTGCACGCCATCAAGGCGGGCGAGGGCGACGTCTTCATCTCCGCGGGCGTCGAGACCGTCTCCCGGTTCGCGAAGGGCTCCTCGGACGGCCTGCCGGACACCCACAACCCGCTCTTCGCGGAGGCGGAGGCCCGTACGGCCGCCGTCGCCCAGAGCGAGGGCTCGTCCTGGCACGACCCGCGCGAGGACGGCCTGATCCCGGACGCGTACATCGCGATGGGCCAGACCGCCGAGAACCTGGCCCGACTCAAGGGCGTGACCCGCCAGGACATGGACGAGTTCGGCGTCCGCTCCCAGAACCTGGCCGAGGAGGCCATCAAGAACGGCTTCTGGGCCCGCGAGATCACCCCGGTCACCACCCCGGACGGCACGGTCGTCTCCACCGACGACGGCCCGCGCGCCGGCGTCACCCTGGAGGGCGTGCAGGGGCTCAAGCCGGTCTTCCGCCCCGACGGCATGGTCACGGCGGCCAACTGCTGCCCGCTCAACGACGGCGCCGCGGCGCTGGTGATCATGAGCGACACCAAGGCGCGCGAGCTCGGCCTGACCCCGCTGGCCCGGATCGTCTCCACCGGCGTGACCGGCCTCTCCCCCGAGATCATGGGCCTCGGCCCGGTCGAGGCGTCCAAGCAGGCGCTCAAGCGCGCCGGTCTGACCGTCGGCGACATCGACCTGTTCGAGATCAACGAGGCGTTCGCCGCGCAGGTCATCCCCTCCTACCGGGACCTGGAGATCCCGCTGGAGAAGCTGAACGTCAACGGCGGCGCCATCGCCGTCGGCCACCCCTTCGGCATGACCGGCGCCCGCATCACCGGCACCCTGATCAACAGCCTCCAGTTCCACGACAAGCAGTTCGGCCTGGAGACGATGTGCGTGGGCGGCGGCCAGGGCATGGCCATGGTCATCGAGCGGCTGAGCTGAGCCGGAGCGGAGGGTAGGGGTCGCCCTGACCGCACCGACATGCGGCTCCGCCGCGTGGGGAAGGGCGGCACCTGCCCGCAGCGGTGGCGAAGCTCAGCGCGACCGAAGAATCGAGCGGCTGAGCTGAGCCGGAGCGGCCGTGGCGCCGGGATCCGGGCGGATCCCAGGCGCCGCCGGGCCCCCCGTTCAACCCCTTCGCGGCCGACCTGTGACCGAATTTCCCCCAGGATGTGACCTACGTCCTGGGGGTTTGCCATTCCTCCAGGTCAGAGCGGTCCGCGGGGCGGCGGTGTGACCAAAGACCTGTCCAATTCGTGACGTAATGCACTGCACGCCATTCCCAGGTGAGGACACTCTGATGTAGGAAGTCGGGGGACCGAACCAACCAGGAGTTAGTCAGTGAGCGCCATGTCTCTTGCCCTGCTGCTGACCACGGCCGCCGCCGCGGCCGTGGGCGCTGCTGCGCTGCACGCCGTCCACGGTCTACGCAAGCAGGTCACGGCCCTGCGCGGAGAGCTGGCCGCGACGCCGGCCCACCCGCGCGGTGCGTCCGTCCCGCATGCCCGCAGCGCCGTGGAGTCCCCCGCCGCCGAGATACGGGCCGCCGTCGCCGAGGCCCTCGCCGAGGAGCGCGAGCGCGAGCTCGCCGAGGCGCGGGCGTTCTGGGCCGCCCAGGAGGCTCGTGACGCCGCCGATGCGCCGTCCCTGCTGGGCGGCCTGCCCGGTCTGGGTGAGGACGGCCCCGCCGTCTTCCTGCCCCGGCAGGCCGACCTGGTCGGCCTGGAGCAGGTGCTCGGCGAGGAGGTCGGGGACGAGCAGCCCGGTTACGCCGAGGACTCCGCCGAGTTGGCCGCCGCCCGCCGTCGCCACCCCTCGCACCCGGACTTCGTACCGGTCCAGCCCTCGGCCCCCGGCGCCGACCACGAGCGCACGGTCAGCCGTCTGGAGGAGCTCGCGGAGGCCCGTACGGCCCTCGCGGACGTCCGCCCGGGCCCGCTGGGCACCCTGGACGTGTACGTCTTCACCGACGGCACGACGCTCTGCATGACCCCGGGCCACCGGGAGACGGCGGAGCGCCTGGCCGAGGCCCTGCGTTCGGGCACCGCCCCGGTCCTGCTCGGCGGCTCCGGCATCTCCGGCGCCTACGCGCTGACCTTCTCCTGCGGGGACGGCCAGGACCCGGACGACAACGTCTACATCCTCGCGGACCGCGTCATCGCGTCGCTCTGAGCTCCGCCTGCTCCACCAGCCGCACGGCCTCGTCCAGCATCTCGGACGGGGCCGTCGTGCTGTCCGGGTGCGCCCCGGCGGCGGCCAGCGCCTCGACGAGGTCCAGTCCCGCCACCGCCACCTGGTCGCCCACGACGAAGAGCCCCGCGTCCGGCATCTCCCGCGCCGGAGCCGCCCCCCGTCCCGCCTCGGCTTCCTCCAGCCGCTGGGCGCGTACGGAGAGCTCTCTGGCCAGCTCCAGCGCCGTTGCGGCGGCGCCCTGCCGGAGGCGGCTCTGCGGCATGGCCCGCAGCCGGTCGGCGAAACGTTCCACGGCGGCGGCCAGCGGCGAAGTATCAAGCACCCGGCCGACCTTACGCGCCGCCCCGGCACCATTGCCAACGGGCAAACTCTCCGGCACGGTGGCGTGAAGAGAACAGCCGTGAGGCCAACAGCACGGCGATACCTCCGGAGGCGCCCATGTCCGTAGAGTTCTCCGAGCAGACCACCGCAACATGATCGACAGAATCCCCCGGACCACCGGTCGTGAAATCTCCGACTGGCTCCGCACCGTGGACGACGGCCCCTCCCTCGTCCGCTTCGAGGAGAAGGTCAGCTGGCTGCGCGGGGCGCACGAGCTCTCGTACGGCCAGGCCAAGGCGATCATCCACGAGTACGACCTGCGCAGGGCCGCCCGCAAGTTCGGCTGAGCCCTCTCCTGCCCCGCCCCCGATCCCTGCCCCCGACCCCTACTCCTCCAAGACGCGGGAAGGCCCCGCGAGCGGTGTGCTCGCGGGGCCTTCCCCTTGCCGCGTCCGGCCGGCCGCGGGGCGACCGGGGGGACGACTAGTCGTCGCCGGAGAGGATCTGGAACAGGCGCAGCAGCTCCAGGTAGATCCACACCAGGGTCAGGGTGAGGCCGAAGGCCGCCAGCCAGGCCTCCTCGCGCGGGGCGCCGTACGTCACGCCGTCCTCGACCTGCTTGAAGTCCAGGGCGAGGAAGCAGGCACCGAGGACGACGCCGATGACGCCGAAGAGGATGCCGAGGCCGCCGCTGCGGAAGCCGAGGCCGTCACCGCCCGCGAAGACGGAGAACAGCAGGTTCGCCACCATGAGCAGCATGAAGCCCAGGGCGGCGGCCATCACGAAGCCGTAGAAGCGGCGGGTGACGCGGATCCAGCGCATCTTGTACGCGAACAGCACCGCGGCGAAGGTGCACATCGTGCCGAGCACGGCCTGGATGACCACGCCGGCGCCGAGGTAGGTGCTGGTGGCCGAGCTGATCACGCCGAGGAAGAAGCCCTCGAAGGCCGCGTAGGCCAGGATGATCGGCGGGGAGGCCTTGCGCTTGAAGGTCTGGACGAGCGCGAGGACCATCGCGACGAGCGCGGCGCCGACGGCGATGCCGTACGACTTGTTCACGTTCGCCGGGTCGACGGGCAGGGCGATCCAGGCGATCGTCGCCGTCAGGATGACGGTGCCGAGCGTCATGGCCGTACGGCTCACGACGTCGTCGATGGTCATGGCGCCGGTGCGGGCCGGAGCCTGCGGCATGCCGGTGACCGGGTCGGCGGCGTAAGGATTCGTCGCGTACGGGTTGGTCCCGGCCTGCTGCGACTGCGCGTCAAAGCCCGCGTAGCCGCCGCTGTCGCGGCTGAACCCCCGTCGCGAGAAGACCGGGTTGCTGCTCCTCATCTCACTCCTCCATGGCCACCGGGCGCGGCCTTGCATCAAGAGTAATGCGTTCGCAAAGAAAGCACCCTACTGCTGGAGGAGGATCTTAGGAGAAGGCGCGGCAAAGCGCAGGGGATAACGCAGGGGACTTCGGGAGTGCCCGGAGCCGGACTTGAACCGGCACGGCCTAAAGGCCAGCGAGGTTTAAGCTCGCCGTGTCTGCATTCCACCATCCGGGCAGGGCGTGGCGGCTCCCGTGAAAAAGCACTGGACGCTGCGCCGAGCCTATCCGGAAAGCCCTGGTCGCCAGTGGGCCCTCTATCCGATGTTGTCTGATTTTATTGGCGCTTGAGGGGCCGTCAGACCCGAGAACGCACGGTCGGCCCCTTACGGGCGACGATCACCCCTCGTACGGGAATGACGGGATTTCGATGGCTCGCGCCACCCCGCCCGCCACCCTCCACGCCACCCCGGGCCACCCTCCTGCCCTGAGCTTCTCTGCCCGGCCGTCATACCAGAGGAGGAGGCGGGCGCCGCGGCGGTCAGACTCCAGTGGGCCAGGGAACGGGCACCGCGGCTGATCCGCGGCCCGGTGGCCGCGGAGACGATGGAAGGGTCGTGCCGATCCGCAGACCGCAGCAAGGTCAAGCCCGAGGAGTCCCTTCCGTGACCACCATGAACTACGCCCCCCACACCGCCCAGGCCGTGGCCGCCCGGGCCACCGGACTCTCCAAGGTGTACGGCCAGGGCGAAACCCAGGTGGTCGCCCTCGCCAACGTCTCCGTGGACTTCGGCCAGGGTCAGTTCACCGCGATCATGGGGCCCTCGGGCTCCGGCAAGTCCACGCTGATGCACTGCGTCGCCGGCCTGGACACCTTCTCCGCCGGCTCCGTGCGCATCGGCGACACCGAGCTCGGCTCGCTCAAGGACAAGCAGCTGACCCAGCTGCGCCGGGACAAGATCGGCTTCATCTTCCAGGCCTTCAACCTGCTGCCGACCCTGACCGCCCTGGAGAACATCACCCTGCCGATGGACATCGCGGGCCGCAAGCCCGACAAGCAGTGGCTGGACACCGTGATCGGCATGGTCGGCCTCTCCGAGCGCCTCTCGCACCGGCCCACCCAGCTCTCCGGCGGCCAGCAGCAGCGTGTGGCCGTGGCCCGCGCCCTGGCCTCCCGGCCCGAGATCATCTTCGGTGACGAGCCGACCGGAAACCTGGACTCCCGCTCCGGCGCCGAAGTCCTCGGCTTCCTGCGCAACTCCGTCCGCGAGCTCGGCCAGACCGTCGTCATGGTCACCCACGACCCGGTCGCCGCCTCCTATGCCGACCGCGTCATCTTCCTCGCCGACGGCCGGATCGTCGACGAGATGCTCCGGCCCACCGCCGACGGGGTGCTCGACCGCATGAAGGCCTTCGACGCCAAGGGCCGCACCAGCTGAGGCGCCGGCTCCGGCCGCCCTCCGCCGACCTCCGAACTTCGAGCCCACGACATCCTGGACGCCTCCACCATGTTCCGTACCGCCCTGCGCAACGTCCTCGCGCACAAGGCCAGGCTGCTGATGACGGTGCTCGCCGTCACACTCGGCGTCGCCTTCGTCTCCGGCACCCTCGTCTTCACCGACACCCTCGGCAAGGCTCTCTCGGGCCAGTCCGCCAAGAGCTACGACGGCGTCGCCGTCTCCGTCACCTCGTACGGCAAGACCCGCGACGGCGAGGGCCGCCCCGAGGGCGAGCCCGGCATCAGCCAGCAGACCCTCGACAAGGTCAAGGCCGTGGGCGGCGTCGACACCGTCAGCGGCCGGGTCTCCGGCTTCGCCGGCGTCGGCGACGAGAACGGCAAGCTGATCGGCAACGGCTGGGCCAACCAGGGCGCCAACTTCGCCCCGGTCAGCGCCGGCAAGGACCCCCGCTACCAGTTCACCGCAGGCTCCGGCCCCGCCACCGCCGACCAGATCGCCCTCGACCGGGCGACCGCGGACAAGGGCGCGTACAAGGTCGGCGACAAGGTCCGCGTGGCCACCAACGGCCCGGTGAAGGAGTACACCCTCACCGGCGTCTTCACCACCGAGGACGGCCAGGTCAACGCGGGCGGCAGCCTCGTCCTCTTCGACACCGCCACCGCCCAGAAGCTGTACCTCCAGCCCGGCTTCTACAACGAGCTCCTCGTGGGCGCCAAGCAGGGCGTCTCCGCCGACCAGCTGCTGACCGGCATCCAGCCGCTGCTCGACAAGAACAGCAAGGCCCAGACCGGTGCCCAGCTGGCCGCCGACCAGGCCAAGGCGATCAAGAAGGAGATGGGCAACATGAGCAACATGCTGCTCGCCTTCGCCGGCATCGCGCTCTTCGTCGGCGTCTTCCTGATCTACAACACCTTCACCATGCTGGTCGCCCAGCGCACCAAGGAGCTGGCCCTGCTGCGCGCGGTCGGCGCCAAGCGCGGCCAGGTCGTCAACTCGGTCATGGCCGAGTCCGTGGTCGTCGGCCTGACCTCCTCCACCATCGGCCTGGTCACCGGTGTCGGCCTGGCGGTCGGGATGCGCTCCGTCATGGACTCGCTCGGCGCGAAGATCCCCGCCGGCGGGCTCGTCATCTCCCCGGCCACGATCGTCACGGCCCTCGTCATCGGCGTGTTCGTCACCATGGTCGCCGCGGTGTTCCCCGCCTGGCGCACCGGCCGGATCCCCCCGGTCGCCGCCATGGGCAGCGCCCACCTCCCGGCCACCGCGAAGTCCCTGGTCCTGCGCAACATCACCGGCAGCGTCCTCGGCCTGCTCGGCATCGCCCTGGTCCTGACCGGGGTCTCCACCGGCGGCACCGACGGCCGCTACGCCATCGCCGGCGGAGCCTTCTTCCTGCTCGTCGGCCTGATCGTGGTGCTCCCGCTGCTCTCCCGGCCGATGATCGCCGCCGTCCGGCCGCTGCTGCAGAAGGTCTTCGGCGTCCCGGGCAAGCTGGCCGCGCAGAACGCCGTGCGCAACCCGCGCCGCACCGCCGTCACCGCCGCGTCCCTGGCCATCGGCCTGACCCTGGTCACCAGCCTGTCCGTGCTGGGCATCACCATGGGCAAGGCCGTCGACCGGATGAGCACCGACAAGATCAAGGCCGACTACAAGGTCTCCATGGCCATGGGCGGCGGCAGCCTGGACAAGTCCGTCGCCGAGACCCTGGCCAAGGCCAAGGGCATCAAGGCGGTCTCCCCGCAGACCGCCGGCTCGCTCAAGATCGGCGAGGACTTCCGGGCCGCCTCCGGTGTCAACCCGGCCACCATCGGCGAGATCCTCAACATCGACGTGGTCGGCGGCTCGCTCGCGAGCCTCGGCAAGGGCGAGGTCGCGGTCGCGGAGAAGACCGCGACGAAGAACGGGCTCTCGGTCGGCTCGACCCTCCAGGTCATGTACGACGACGGCGAGAAGGGTTCGCTCAAGGTGGGCGCGGTCTACAAGGACCTCGACGGCCTGCTGTCCCCGTACGTCCTGGACGACAGGATCCTCAGCGCCCACTCAGAGACCCCGTACATCCCCGAGGTGTACGTCAACACCACCGGCGGCGAGTCGAAGGCCGCCGAGAAGGCCGTCCTCGACGCCCTCGGCAACAACCCGGCGATCTCCCTGGCCACCCAGCAGGACATGCGCAACGAGATGGGCGGCGTCGTCAACCTGGCGCTGAACATCATGTACGGCCTGCTCGGCATGGCGCTGATCATCTCGGTGCTCGGCGTCGTCAACACCCTTGCGATGTCCGTCTTCGAGCGGACCCAGGAGATCGGCATGCTGCGGGCGATCGGCCTCGACCGCAGCCGGGTCAAGAACATGATCCGCCTGGAGGCCGTGGTCATCTCCCTCTTCGGCGCGGTCCTCGGCATCGCCGTCGGCGTCTTCCTCGCCTGGGCGGTCGGCTCCACCCTGGCGAAGTCGGTGCCCGGCTACGCGCTGGTCCTCCCGTGGGACCGGATCGGCATCTTCCTGCTGCTCGCCGGTGTGGTGGGCGTCCTGGCGGCCATGTGGCCGGCGCGCAGCGCCGCCAAGCTGAACATGCTGACGGCCATCAAGACCGAGTAGTCGCCGTCCGCTCGGACACGGAGGGCCCCGGGGCAGCCGCCCCGGGGCCCTCCCGCTGTCCGCGGTGCCGTACGGGGCCTACGCGCCCCAGGTGCGCAGCCGCAGCGGCAGCCCGGACTCCCCCGCCCCGGAGGGCCGCACCGCGAGGACCTGGTTGACCCCGAGGCGGCCCCGCTCGAAGCCCAGCGCCGAGGCCGCCATGTACAGCCGCCAGACCCGGGCCCGGCCGGGCGAGGTCAGCCGGACGCACTCGTCCCAGTGCCGCTCAAGCCGCGCCACCCAGGCCCGCAGGGTCAGCCCGTAGTGCTCGCGCAGCGCCTCCACGTCCCGGACCTCGAAGCCGGCCCGTTCCAGCTCGCCCACCGTGCTGCCGAGCGGGGAGAGTTCGCCGTCCGGGAAGACGTAGGCGTCGATGAACTCGTCCATCCGGTACGCCTCCTCGTCCGGCTCGGGCCTTCGCGCGATCTGGTGGTTCAGCAGCCGGCCGCCGGGCGGCAGCAGGGCGTGGAGGGTGCGGGCGTATCCGCGGTACCGCTCGGCGCCGACGTGCTCGGCCATGCCGATGGACGAAATCGCGTCGTACGGCCCGTCCTTGACGTCCCGGTAGTCCTGGACGCGGATGTCGACCCGGTCCGCGAGCCCCTCCTCCGCGATCCGCTTGCGGGCGTAGACGGCCTGTTCGCGCGAGAGCGTGATGCCGGTGACGTGGACGTCGTACTCCCGGGCGGCGTGCAGGGCCATGGAGCCCCAGCCGCAGCCCACGTCCAGGAGCCGTTCGCCGGGGCGCAGGCCCAGCTTGCGGCAGACCAGGTCGAGCTTGTCGCGCTGGGCCCGCTCCAGGGTGGAGCCGGGGCTCCAGTAGGCGCAGGAGTACACCATGGACGGGCCGAGGACCCGCTCGTAGAACTCGTTGCCCACGTCGTAGTGGTGGCTGATCGCCTGCCGGTCGCGGTTCTTGCTGTGCGCCGGTCCGCCGCGGCGGGAGGCCTCCTCGGGCGGCGGTGCGGGCGGGCTCCAGGGCCGGGCCAGCGTGACCAGCTCCCGTACGGCGGCCCGCGCGTCCGGGTCGCGCAGCAGGGCGGCGGTCCGGGCGGCGCCGGCGGCCCGCTCCGGCAGGTGCGTGCGGCGCACGGCGGCGGGTTCCCGCTCCCAGAGCAGGCCCGCGACCCGGCCCAGCAGCTCGAACAGGTCGCCGTCGACGGTCACCTCCCCGGCGACCCAGGCGCGGGCGAGCCCCAGTTCGCCGGGCTTCCACAGGATGCGGCGCAGGGCCCGCCGGCGGGCGATGACCAGGACGGGGCCGCCGGGCGGTCCGGCCTCGCTGCCGTCCCAGGCTCGGATGCGGACGGGCAGGGGGGCGCCCAGCAGGGTCTCGGCGAGTGCGGCCAGCCGCGGCGCGGCGTCGGTCATCGAAGGCACCTCCTGAATGATCCGACCGAACGGCCTACCCAATTCCGGCGCCGGATAAGCCGGGACGGCGCGCCGAGGCACCCGGTGGCGCGGCGAAGACACCCCGACGGCGCGTCCACGGCACGCGCACGGCACGTCGACGGCACGCCGAAGGGGCCGCCCGCACCACGGATGGCGGGCGGCCCCTTCGGGGACGTACAGGGGTACTACCGGCGGGTCAGGAGGCCTTGGCCTTCTGGGCCGGTGCCGCGGCGGCGGCCGGAGCCGGCGCCGGCTTGGCGGCCTCGTAGAACTCCTCGCGCGGGGTTTCGAGGGCGCCGAGGGAGACGACCTCGCGCTTGAGGAACATGGCGAGGGTCCAGTCGGCGAAGACGCGGATCTTGCGGTTCCAGGTCGGCATGGCCATGCCGTGGTAGCCACGGTGCATGTACCAGGCGAGCCGGCCCTTGAGCTTGATCTTCATCTTGCCCATGACGATCATCGCGACGCCCTTGTGGAGGCCGAGACCCGCCACCGCACCCTTGTTGGAGTGCTCGTACTCGGTCTGCGGGAAGCCACGCATGCCCGAGATGACGTTGTCGCCGAGGACCTTGGCCTGGCGCAGCGCGTGCTGGGCGTTCGGCGGGCACCAGGCGTTCTCGACGCCGGCCTTGCGGGCGGCGACGTCCGGGACCTGGGCGTTGTCGCCGGCGGCCCAGATGTAGTCGGTGCCCTGGACCTGGAGGGTGGGGGCGGTGTCCACGTGGCCGCGCGGGCCCAGCGGCAGGCCGTAGCGGGCCAGGGCCGGGTTGGGCTTGACGCCCGCGGTCCACACGATGGTGTTGGAGTCGACCTCAAGGCCGTTCTTCAGCACCACGTGGCCGTCCACGCAGGAGTCCATCGAGGTGTTGAGGTAGATCTCGATGCCGCGGGACTCAAGGTGCTCCTTGCCCCAGGTGCCGAGCTTGGGCCCGACCTCGGGAAGGATCTTGTCCGCCGCGTCGACCAGGATGAAGCGCATGTCCTCGCGCTTGATCGTGGCGTAGTACTTGGCGGCGTCGCGGGCCATGTCCTCGACCTCGCCGATGGTCTCCGCGCCGGCGAAGCCGCCGCCCACGAAGACGAAGGTGAGGGCCTTGCGGCGGACGTTCTCGTCCGTCGTGGACTCGGCCTTGTCCAGCTGCTCAAGGACGTGGTTGCGCAGGCCGATGCCCTCTTCGACGCCCTTCATGCCGATGCCCTGTTCGGCGAGGCCGGGGATCGGGAAGGTGCGGGAGACGGCGCCGAGCGCGATCACCAGGTAGTCGAAGGGCAGCTCGTACGCCTCGCCGACGAGCGGCGTGACGACGGCGACCTTGCGGTCCTGGTCGATGCTGGTGACCCGGCCGGTGAGAACCTCAGCCTTGGGCAACACGCGTCGCAGCGGGACGACGACGTGCCGAGGCGAGATGCTGCCTGCGGCCACTTCGGGGAGGAAGGGCTGGTAGGTCATGTACGAGCGCGGGTCGACGACCGTGACGGTCGCCTCGCCGTAACGCATCTTCTTCATGATGCGCTTGGCTGCGTACAGGCCTACGTACCCACCTCCTACAACGAGGATCCTGGGACGCTCCGTGGTGCTCATGGAACGAGTATCCAGCACCCTCAGGGGTGACGCTCGTGAGCCCCTTCACAAGGTGTGCCGAGGCCTCTGCTACACTGCGCGGCCCACGTGACGGAGGTCATGGCGCCGAGGGGGAACCACGGTGTAACGGGATTCGTTGTTCACCCGTCCTGAACTGGCCTCCAGGCGCTCAACCGGAGTAGACCACCGGGTTCGTGGATATCTACCGGCCGACCGCGCCGAGCTCCGCGGTTCGCACAAGCGCCCGTCCAAAACACGCCTACGACCCCCGGGAACCCCCCGAAAGTGCCTTCGGACGCCCCCGCAGGCTTCTTTTCCTTGTGAAGAACTTCACGAACTTTCTCGGCAGGCGGCCCCGCACACCCCTCCGGAGGGCGGTTTCGCGCCACCCGGGGAGCCCCCGCCCCACGCGAACGGGCCGACCGGAACGGGGTGTTCCGGTCGGCCCGGGGCCGTGCAGGGGGTGCGGCGGGGTCAGCCGTCGGCGAGGGCCGCGTCCCAGGCGATGCCGTCGAGGATGTCGTGTTCGGAGACCACGACCTCCGAGGCCCCGATCCGCTCCATGATCGCCAGGAGGATCAGCGCGCCCGCGCCGATCACGTCGACCCGGCCGGGGTGCATGACCGGGATCGCGGCCCGCTCGGCGTGCGTGGTGGTCAGCATCCGCTCACTGATCTCGCGGACCGTCTCGTACGGGATCCGGGAGTGGTGGATGGCCGAGGAGACGTACTCCGGCAGCCCGAGCGCGATCCCCGCGACCGTGGTCACCGAGCCCGCCAGGCCCACCAGCGTGCGGGCCTCGCGCAGCGGCACCGTCTGCTCGGCCAGGTCCAGGGCCGCCTCGATGTCGGCCCGTATGGCGGCGATCTGCTCCGCGCTCGGCGGGTCGCTCACCGCCCCGTCCACCACCAGGTGGCGCTCGGTCATCCGTACGCAGCCCATGTCCACGGAGCGGGCCGCCCGTACGTGCTCCTCGCCGACCACGAACTCGGTCGAGCCGCCGCCGATGTCCACCACCAGGAACGGCTTGTCCATGTGGACGGCGCCCGTCAGCTCCTTGGTGGCGCCGACGAAGGAGAACTCCGCCTCCTGGTCACCGGAGATCACCTCGGGCTCGACGCCCAGGATGTCCAGCACCCCCCGGACGAACTCGTCCCGGTTCTCGGCGTCGCGGGAGGCGGAGGTGGCCACGAAGCGCAGCCGCTCGGCGCCGAGCTCCTTGACGACCGCCGCGTAGTCGCGGCAGGCCGCGAAGGTGCGCTCCAGGGCCTCGGGGGCCAGCCGGCCCGTCTTGTCCACGCCCTGGCCGAGGCGGACGATCGTCATCCGCCGGTCCAGCTCGACCAGCTCGCCGGTCGCCGTGTCGCAGTCCGCGACGAGCAGGCGGATGGAGTTCGTACCGCAGTCGATGCCCGCGACCCGGGTCACGCGCCCGCCTCCGTCCCGGCCGTCCGCGCCTCGTCCTGCGCGCCCTCGGTCTTTTCCGCACACGGGGTGACGCAGGCGCCCTTGGCCCACCACTCCGGCAGCATGGCCAGGGCCTCGTCGCCGAACGGGTTCACCCCGGGGCCGGCGGCCAGCGAGTGGCCCACCAGCACGTGCAGGCACTTCACCCGGTCCGGCATCCCGCCGGCGCTCGGGAAGCCCTGGAGCACCTCGATGGCGTCACGGCGCCGGATGTAGTCCTCGTGCGCGGCCCGGTAGGCGGCGGCGAGCTCGGGGTCCTCGGCGAGCCGGGCCTGCATCTCCTTCATCACGCCGTTGGCCTCCAGCGTGCCGATCGCGGAGGCCGCGCGCGGGCACGTCAGGTAGTACAGCGTGGGGAAGGGCGTGCCGTCGGGCAGCCGCGGGGCGGTCTCCACCACGTCCGGCTGGCCGCACGGGCAGCGGTGGGCGATGGCGCGCAGCCCGCGCGGCGGGCGGCCGAGCTGCTGCTCGAACGCCTCGATGTCCGTGTCGGTCGGCTCGGTCCGGTCGGTCTGGGGCGGGGGCGTCTGCATGCCGGAGGAAGTCTCTTCGTTCTCGTGGATGGGTGCTGGTACTGCTCGCTGGTACTGCTGGCCTGTTACTACTGCCTGGTACGGCCCGGACGGCTCGCCGCCGCTCAGTCTCCGGGGTGGTCCGCCTTGTCGACGCCGTCCCAGACGTTCGAGTACCAGGGCCGGTCGGAGCCGGCCTGTCCGCTGCGGTGCCGCTCGGCGGCCTCGGCCCCGGGGTCGGTCATGATGTAGCTGATCTCGCCCGGGCGGACGAAGTGCAGGTGTTTGCGCGCCTGCTGCTCCGCGTACGCGTTGTCCTGCCAGCGGGCCTTCTCGTCGCGGAGGCGTTCGAGGCGCCGGCTCGCCGCTTCGGCCGCCCGCCGCTGCTCCGCGATCTCCGAGCGCTGGGAGACGTACTGGCGCATCGGATACGCGAGGGCCACGACCAGCGTACAGAGGACGAGCACCAGGAGCGCGGCCCTGCCGGTCAGCCGGCTGCGGCGGACCTGACGGCGGCTCTGCGAGCGGTAGACGTGCGCGGCGGTCCGCTCGCCGAGCTGCTTGAGCCTGGTCGCGGTGGAGAAGGTGGAGAACCGATCCCGGTTCCCGGCCATGGTCCCGCCTCCCCTGTGCACGCACTACGCAATACGTCCCCGCACACGGTACGGGACCGAGTGCGGGGACGTACGGAGGCGAGGGCGCGATTAGCCCTTGAAGCGCGGGAACGCGCTGCGGCCCGCGTACACGGCGGCGTCGTCGAGGATCTCCTCGATGCGCAGCAGCTGGTTGTACTTGGCGACGCGGTCCGAGCGGGCCGGGGCGCCGGTCTTGATCTGGCCGCAGTTCACGGCGACGGCGAGGTCGGCGATGGTGACGTCCTCGGTCTCGCCGGAGCGGTGCGACATCATGCACTTGAAGCCGTTGCGCTGGGCCATCTCGACGGCGTCGAGGGTCTCGGTCAGCGAACCGATCTGGTTCACCTTCACGAGCAGGGCGTTCGCGGAGCCCTCCTCGATACCGCGGGCCAGGCGCTCCGGGTTGGTGACGAACAGGTCGTCGCCGACGATCTGGACCTTGGAGCCGAGGCGGTCGGTGACGGTCTTCCAGCCGGCCCAGTCGTCCTCGAACAGCGGGTCCTCGATGGAGACGAGCGGGTACGCCGCGACGAGCTCCTCGTAGTACTCGGTCATCTCGGCGGCCGAGCGGGACTGGCCCTCGAACTCGTACTTGCCGTCCTTGTAGAACTCGGACGCGGCGACGTCGAGCGCCAGCGCGATGTCCTTGCCCGGGGTGTAGCCGGCCTGCTTGATGGCCTCGACGATGAGGTCGAGCGCGGCGCGGTTGGACTCCAGGTTCGGGGCGAAGCCGCCCTCGTCGCCCAGGCCGGTGGAGAGGCCCTTGGTGTGGAGGACCTTCTTGAGGGTGTGGTAGACCTCCGCGCCCCAGCGCAGTGCCTCGGAGAAGGACTCCGCGCCGATCGGGGCGATCATGAACTCCTGGATGTCCACGTTGGAGTCGGCGTGCGACCCACCGTTGAGGATGTTCATCATCGGAACGGGCAGCAGGTGCGCGTTCGGGCCGCCGAGGTAGCGGAAGAGGGGGAGGTCGGAGGCCTCGGACGCGGCGTGCGCGACGGCGAGGGAGACGCCGAGGATGGCGTTGGCGCCGAGCGAGCCCTTGTTGTCGGTGGCGTCCAGGTCGAACATGGCCTGGTCGATCAGACGCTGCTCGGTGGCGTCGTAGCCGACGAGCTCCGGGCCGATCTGCTCGATGACCGCGAGGACGGCCTTCTCGACACCCTTGCCCATGTAGCGGTTGGGGTCACCGTCGCGGAGCTCGATGGCCTCGAAGGCACCGGTGGAGGCGCCGGACGGAACTGCAGCACGGCCGGTGCTGCCATCGTCGAGGCCCACCTCGACCTCGACCGTGGGGTTGCCTCGGGAGTCCAGGATTTCCCGGGCTACGACGACGTCGATGGACGGCACGAGCATCTCCTTCTGGGATGTGACGCTGGATGTGCGGTGGCGGGAGGCCGCGGGACGGCCCTGCCGACTAGAGCCTAACCGGCTCCGGGCACTGGGCCGCCCGACCGCCCGGCTCCTGGGACGAAAAAGGGCCCGAATACCCCGCTTCCGGGACATAGGGACCCTGATCACGGCCTTGATCACGGCCTTGATCACGACCTGCACGTGCCGCCGCCCGGCGCGTGCGGAGACGCGCCGGGCGGCGGGGAGTGCGTGCGGGGGTCAGCTGAGCTTCAGCTTCTGCCCCGGGAAGATCAGGTCGGCGTCCTTGACCGTCTCCTTGTTCAGCTCGAAGAGCTTCTCCCAGCCGCCCTTGACGCCGTTGGCCTCGGCGATGGTGCTGAGGGTGTCGCCGGCCTTGACCTCGTACGAGCCGGTGCCGGCCGGAGCGGCGGCCGGGGCCTCGGAGCGCTCGGAGCGGGTGGTCGGCGCCTCGGCGCGCTTCGGCTCGGTCTTCTTCGGCTGCGTCTTCTGCGGCTGGGTCTTCTGCGGCTGGGTCTTCTGCTCCGTCTTCTTCGGGGTGTCGGTCCCACCACCGGTGTAGGAAGAGTTCGACAGGCCGACGCCGCAGGACGGCCAGGCACCCTTGCCCTGACCCTTGAGGACCTTCTCGGCGATGGCTATCTGCTGCGCCTTGGAGGCCTGGTTTGCCTGCGCGGCGTACGCCTTGCCGCCGTACGCGGCCCAGGTGGAGGACGAGAACTGCAGGCCGCCGTAGTAGCCGTTGCCCGTGTTGATGGCCCAGTTGCCGCCGGACTCGCACTGCGCGACGCGGTCCCACTCGGAGGCGGTCGCGGCACTGGCCGAGCCGGCTGCCATCAGGGGTGCCGCGACGGCGACGCCGGCGACGCCGGCGAGCGTGACGATGCGTGCGGCCTTGGAGGCGCGGCGGTGCTTGCCCTTGCCGGAAAGCAGCATGGAGTTCTCCTCACCGACGCCTACGAGGTGAGCTGTCGGGTTCGGGCCGATGTTGCCCGGCCGCGCGACTGGCGCGCGGCTTCACCCCAAGCCGTTCCCTGACCATCTCTCAATGGCCGGGCCCGGCACCTACCTTGGGTCCCCCGCTCCTGCCTTCGGCGCTTGACGCGACGACTGTTCCCCCCGTCCGCCGGCAGGATTCGGCGATGCGGTCGAAGGGGCCCGCGATGGCGGGCGGTTCAGAAGGTAGACAGGTCCCTCCCCGATGTTCAACGCGCGGCATCGGGGAGAAACGGCCCCTACTTGCGCCCCTCTTACGGGTGTTTGCGCAGGTGAGGACGGGGTTTGCGGAAGGCGCAGGGCGTGACACACCAGTTGACCGGAAGAGACGCATGTCTCACTTGCCGATAACCGACATTCAGCGCCTTCCGGGCGCCCGAACTGCCCTTATTGCTAACTTAGATCCAGATTCTGGCCGGGCTTGATCAGGTTGGCGTCCTCGCCGATGACCTGCTCATTGGCCTGGTAGAGCGCGCTCCACCCGCCCTTGACTCCCTTGGCATCCGCGATGGTCGCCAGGCTGTCGCCCGACTTGACCGTGTACGTGGGCTCCGACGCGGCATCAGGAGCGGCCGGGGTCTCCTGAGCGGGGGCACCACGGTGCTTGCCGGTGGCGGAGGCATCTCCGGTGCCCGCCGGGTCGGTGGAGGCGCCCGGGGCGCCGGGTGCCGCAGGGGCGCTCGGGTCGACCGGGGCGGGCAGCGTGGGGCTCGCCGGGTCGGTCGGGGGCGCGGGGCTCGTCGGGTCGGACGGCAGCGTCGGGGCCGTCGGCGCGGGGACCACGGGGCTCGTCGTCGGGTCGCCCGGGAACACCGGGATCGTGGTGGGGTCGTCCGGCGCCGGCATGACGGGCAGTCCGCTGGAGGGCGCGAGCGGCGCCGCGGGGAGCGTGAACGAGGGGTCCGGGGTCGGGGTCGGCGCCCCGAAGTCCGTGGCGGGCGCGCCGGAACCGCCGGCCGGGACGGCGTCGTCCGGGCGGGAGGGCGTGGGGGCGATCGGCCCGTGGGTGCCGGGCGTACCCGGGTCCACCGCGGCGGCGGGCGACTGCTGGGTCAGCCCGGCCCCGGCGGCGCACAGCTGCCAGGCTTCGGGGCCCTGGGAGGCCAGCACCCGTTCGGCGACGGCGATCTGCTGGGAACGGCTGGCGAGGTCGGGCCGCGCAGCGTAGGTGAGGCCGCCCGCGTTGTTCCACTGCTCCTGGGTGAACTGGAGTCCGCCGTAGGCACCGCTGCCGGAGTCGGCGCTCCAGGAGCCGCCACTCTCGCACTCTGCGACCTTGTCCCACGTGGAGGCGTCCGCCGCGCTCGCGCCGGTGGCGGCGAGCAGGGGCAGGGCCAACGCGGAGCCGGTGACTCCGGCGGTGACGACAATCGCGGGTACCTGGCGGGGGCGTCTGTGGCGGCCGTTCCCGGAACGCATGAGCTGCACCTTTCGCATAACGGCTGGGTAACGGCAGAACCTAGCGGCCTTCTCACGATTGTCACAAGTTCGGTCGGAAACTGACTCGCGGTCAGGTGGCGTTCACTCGTTCCTGGCTGTGAAGCGGACGGGGAGAGTGCGCAGGCCACGCATGATCAGTCCGCCGCGCCAGCGCAGCTCCGTTGGCGGAACGGCGAGTTCCAGATCTGGCAGACGCGTGAGCAAAGTCGCAAGCGCGGTCTGTCCTTCGAGTCGCGCGAGCGGAGCCCCCAGGCAGTAGTGGATGCCGTGCCCGTAGCCGAGGTGCTGGTTGTCACTCCGGGAGAGGTCCAGGGTGTCCGGATCGGCGAACCGCTCGGGGTCCCGGTCGGCGGCCGCGAGGACGACCAGCACCGGGTCGCCGGCCGCGATCTCCTGCCCGCCGAGGGTCAGCGGCTCGGTGGCGAACCGCCAGGTGGCCAGCTCCACGGGGCCGTCGTAGCGCAGCAGCTCCTCCACGCCGGTCTCCAGCAGGGACCGCTCCCCGGCGGCGAGCGAGGCCTGCAGCCGCGTGCGCTGGTCCGGGTTCACGAAAAGGGCATGCAGCCCGTTTCCGATCAAATTAACGGTGGTTTCGAACCCGGCGAAGAGGAGGATGAAGGCCATGGCGGTGGCCTCGACCTCGGTCAGGTGGTCGCCGTGGTCGCTCGCCCGGATCAGGTCCGAGATGAGGTCATAGCCCAGATCATCCCTTTTGCGGTGGATGAGTTCGCCGAGGTAGGTGCGCATCTGCTTCACGGAGCGGGCGACCCCGCCGCGCGGCCCGCCGCCGTGGCGGATCATCATCCCGGCCCAGTCGCGGAAGTCGTCCTGGTCCTCGCGCGGGACGCCGAGCATCTCGCAGATGGCGTAGATGGGCAGCGGGAAGGCGAACTCGTGGATCAGGTCCGCCTCGCCCCTGCCGTCCGCACCTGCCTTTTCCACGATCCGGTCGATGAGGTGGTCGGTCAGCTCCTGCACGCGCGGCGTGAACTCGGCGACGCGGCGCGGGGTGAACGCCTTCGACACCAGCCGCCGCAACCGGGTGTGGTCCGGCGGGTCGATGTTGAGCAGATGCGTCATCAGCTCCGCCTTGCGCTCCCCCGGGATCCCGGTCTTGCCCTTGGCGTGCGGCGGCTCCGCGTGGTGCACCGGGTTCTTGCTGAGCCGCTGGTCGGCCAGGGCCTGGCGGGCATCGGCGTACCGGGTGACCAGCCAGGCCTCGACCCCGCTGGGGAGCTTGGTGCGGTGCACCGGGGAGTGCTCGCGCAGCCAGGCGTACGCGGGGTAGGGGTCGGTCGCGAACTCCCAGTCGAACAGGGTGGGGCCCTGGAGAGGAGTGCGGTCTTCGGAGGCTGCGGAGTTCGGCTCGTGCACGCCCCGACGGTATCCCGCGCCGCCCGGGCCCTACGCCGTGAGCCCCTCGGCGGCGCGGATCGCGGCGCGGTAGGTCCGGGCCGCCGCGCGCAGCGCCGTCTCCGGGTCGATGCCCTCGGCCTCCGCCCGCGCCGCCAGGGCCAGCAGCTCGTAGCCGATGCCCTCGCCGCGGGGCAGCTCCACGGGCACCCCGCCCGCGCGGACCCGGCCGGAGAGCTTGGCGGCGAGCGCCAGGCCCGGCTGGCCCAGCGGGATCCCGTCGGTGACGGACTCCCGCTGCTTCTCGACGGCCTTGGTGCGCTGCCAGTGCGCACGGACGTCGTCCGCGGTCAGCGCCTCGGCGTCCCCGAAGACGTGCGGATGGCGGTGGATCAGCTTCTCGACGAGGCTCCCGGCCACGTCGTCGATGGAGAACGGCTCCTGCGGGTCCTCCTGGGCGATGCGCGCGTGGAAGACCACCTGGAGCAGCACGTCCCCGAGCTCCTCGCGCAGTTCCTCGCGGTCGCCGGCCTCGATGGCCTCCACCAGTTCGTACGCCTCCTCCATGGCGTACTTCGCGAGCCCCTGGTGGGTCTGGGCCGAGGTCCAGGGGCACTCCCGGCGAACCCGGTCCATCACCTGGACCAGGTCGAGGAGGCGGGCGCCGGGCAGGTCGTAGGAGCCGGGCAGCAGTTCCAGGTCGGGCATGGCGACCCGGCCGGAGCCGGCGAGCCGGGCCAGTCCGTCGGTGAGCCGCCGGTCGCCCTCGCCGCTCGGCAGGACCACGACGGTGCGCCCGCCGGCGCAGGCCTCGACCAGGCTCTGCGCATCGGGGCTCTCCTGCTCGACGCCGATGCCCGCCTCGCGCAGGTACGGCAGCTGCGGGTGGTCCGGGTCGGCGCACAGCACCCGGTCCGCGGCGTGCAGGGTCTGCCAGGCCGGCCAGGACAGCAGGCCCGGCGCGACCCGGTGGCTGGTGGTCAGCAGGACGATGCGGCCGGTGGGCTCGGCGGGTTCCGAGGGGGCGTCGTGGTTCACCCTCCGAACCTACCTCCGCGGCGGCGGCTCAGGCTCCGGCGGGGGGCTGCTCGGGCCGGGTCCGCTGGACGATCCAGGGGGTGTCCTGGTCGCCGAGCACGATCTGCTGCGGGTCCCAGACGCCGTAGCGCGGGTTGACCTCGATGTGCAGCGCCTTCGCGGCGGCCGCGAGCTGCACGACGGCCTTGTCCTGGCTGCCGTAGTGGTCGAACAGCTTGTCGCGCAGCAGCTTGAAGCGGGCGTCCGCGTCGAGCTGGCCGGGCGCGAGGCTGGCCTGCTGGAGGGCGGCCTGCTCCAGCCTGCCGGCGTCGCCCGCCTGCTCCAGCTGGGCCTTGCGGAAGTCGCCGACCTCCTTGGCGCTGACGCTCACGCCGGCGTCCTTCGCCGCGCGCTCCAGGACCTCGGTCTGGATCATCTTGTTGAGCTTGATCCGCTCCAGGCCCGGCGTGGACTGGATGAGCTGGGCGGCGGCCGCCCCGGAACGGTTCTGCGCCGCGCGGACGTCGTTGACCTGGGCCTGGAGTGCGGCAGTGGTGATCCGCTCGCCGCCGACGACGGCCGCGGTGCCGGGACGGGCCTGGCCCGAGCAGGCGGACAGCAGGGGAGCCGCCACGAGCAGGGCGGCGGAGACGGAGAGCGCTGTGCGACGGTGCAAAGGAGCCTCCAGGGCCGGGAGATTGTGCGTCGGTGCACAAGGGCCGTGCGGTGATCGATGGTATGCAGTCAGGGTGATCCGAGCCACTGGTTCGACCAACGATTCCGGGGGTGTCGGGGTACGCGGGTGTTGGTGTCCGCGCCGTCCCGCGGCCACCCCTCGGTCCACCGGTGCTGCCAAGGTCGGCCCACCATGTCGACACCGCACCGCTCGCCGCGCCGCCGGAGCCTGTCGGGCTCGGCGCTCGCCGCCCTGACGCAGTCCGGTTACGGCACGAGCTTCCTCCCCGATCTCGGCACCTACCTCACCAGCCCGTTCGCCCTGCTCGTCGGGGTGTTCCCGCGCACGGACACCGACCTTGCGGTGTACGTCGTCACGGTGCTGAAGACGGCCGTCGCGGCGGCGGCCACGGCCTGGCTGCTGCGCACGCACCGCCGCGGACCGTGGTGGGCGGCGGGGCTGCTCGGCGCTTCCTTCCCGGGCTGGACCCGGCAGTTCGAGCCGGTGCCGTGGCCGGACCTGCTCGCGCGGCTGCTGCCCGCCACGTACTCCTTCTCCTCCCCGGCCCTGTTCGTGGGGACCGGGACGCTGCTGCTGGTCGCGGCGCTGCCGCTCCACCGCGCGGTGCCGGTGCGGACCCGGCTGTGGTGGACGGGGCTGACGGCGGCCGTGCTGCTCTCCTCCAGTGGACGCCGACGGCGCCCGCCTGGAGCCGGACGGCACCATCGCCCGCGCCGAGGTCCCGCCGCTGCTCACGCTCCGCCCGCCGGGGACCGCGCCCGTCTTCGGTCCGTCGCCCTTCGGCAACCAGGAACTCCTGTTGGGCGCGCGGTCTACGAGGATCCCGTGGCGCCCGGTGTGTGCCGCGCGGGCACCCGGGCCTACCTGTGGGCGCCGGAGTACAACGCGACGGCCCGCCTCGCCGGCGGCCCCGCCTTCCGGCTGAACGGCAACGCCCCGCGCAACCGGGCGGCGCTCCAGCCGCTCGGCGTCTCGGCGGGGCGACTCCTCCCCGCTGGTCTTCGACGCGCCCGAGCCGGCCCGCTGGGAGCTGTCCTGCCTGGACGGGGCCCGGCCGGCGGCGGCGGTCACCACCCTGCGGTCCACCGCACCGACCGGCCTGCGGGTCGGCTCCTCGGGCATCCGGGCCACCGTCCCGGCCGGCACCACGGGCACGGCGGTCCTGTCGGCCCCGGCCGGCGCACGACTGCCGGCCCGGGCGGCCCGGCGCTGAGCGGATCACGCCCGTGAGGTACGACCGGCGCCTGCTCAGGGGGGCGGAGCCGCCGGGGCCGGCCCTCGCCCCACCAGGCGCCCGAGCCGGCAGGGGTCAGCGGACCTGGCCGAGCCATTGGAGGGTGCGGCGGACCTCCGTGGAGAAGGGGTGGGCCGGGCCGTGGACGCGGTCCGCGTCGAAGAGGAGGCGGGCCAGGGTGTCGTGGGCCGCCGGGCGGTCGCCCAGCGAGAGCAGCAGGTGCGCGATCCGGCGGCGGACCTCCAGGGGCAGGCCGGGGTCCGGGTTGGCGTAGTGGTTCTCGAACAGGGGCAGCAGGGAGCGGTATTCGGCCAGGGCGGCGGCCGGCTCTCCGAGCTGTTCCAGGCACTGCGCCGCGTCGTAGCGGAAGCGCAGCGCCTGCGGGTCGCCCGCCGGGAACTCGTCGGCGAGGCGGCGCAGTTCGGGCAGGGCGCGGCGGTACTGGCCGTCGTCCATCAGCGTGGCCGCGTACTGCTTGCGCAGCGAGCGGACCACCGGGGAGTGCTCGCCGTGCTCGTCGGCCGCGGCCGGGAGGATCCCGCCGAGGATGTCCACGGCCTGGGTCAGGCGGCCCTGGTCCAGCAGGCTGCGGGCCTCGTCCACCGCGGCCGGGATGTCCGGCCGGGGCGGGACCGCGGGGGCGGCGGTGGGCTGCGGCGGGACGGTGGCGGCGCGGTCCGGCCAGGGGGCGTGCGGGCGCAGGAAGGGCCGGGTCGGGTCGAGCGGGCCGGCCGGGGAGCCCTGCTTGGGCAGCAGCGGTGCGAGGGCCTCGTAGACCTGCTGCGCGGAGGACGGCCGGTCCTGGGGGTCCTTGGCCAGCAGGTGGAGGAGGACCGCCTCCAGCTGGTGGGGGACCTCGGGGCGCAGGCGGCGCACCGGGACCGGCGGTTCGTACAGGTGGCGGTGGAGGACGCCGAGCGCGGTGGACCCGGCGAAGGGCACGTTGCCGCTGAGGAGTTCGTAGAGCAGCACGCCGAGCGCGTACAGGTCGGTGTACGGGCCCACCGCGCCGCCCATCGCCTGCTCGGGCGCCATGTACGCCGGGCTGCCGATCGGTGAACCGGTGCTCGTGAGGCGGGTGGTGTCGGTGTCCATCACCGAGGCGACACCGAGGTCCAGGACCAGGACGGTGCCGTCGGGCCGGACCATGACGTTGCGCGGCTTCAGGTCGCGGTGCACGATCGGCACCGCGTGCACGGCCGACAGCACCGCGCACAGCTGCGCGACCACGGCGACCGCCCACGGCCACGGGTACGGGTCGTGCTGCGCGAGGTGGTCGGCGAGGTCGGTGCCCTCGACGTAGCCCATGACGAGGAAGAGCTCGTCGCCGTCACTGCCCGCGTCGTGGACGGTGACCAGGCCGGGGTGGTCCACCTGCGCGGTGACCCGGCATTCGCGGACGAAGCGGCTGCGCAGCTCGTCGGCGACCGAGCCGGGCCCTGCGACCTTGTCGGGGCGCAGCAGTTTGACGGCGACGCGGCGGTCCAGGCGCTGGTCGTACGCCGTCCAGACCTGCCCCATGCCGCCCTGGCCCAGGAGGGCGGCCAGCCGGTAGCGCTCGCCGATGATCCGGTGGTCCTCGGTCACCGGGCCGTGCCCTCACCCTCGTTGCGCGGCTGGCTCGGGTCGGGGTTCCTCGGCGGGGTCTGCTTGCGCAAGAGTTCGCTGAGCTCGTCGAGTTCGGCGCGGACCTGCCCGATCCGCGGCGGGGTGGCCGGAGCGGCAGGAGCGGGGGCCGGGGCCTGCTGCTGCGGGGTCGGCGGGTAGGCGTAGGCGGCCGGGGTGGTGTTCTGCTGCTGCGGCGGTACGTACGGGGCCGGGCGCGGCGGGTACCAGGGCGCGGTCCGGGCAGCTGCGGCAACGTCGTGGTGGCGGATGTCGGCGATGAGGAAGTACACGCAGACCGCGAAGCCGGTGAGGATCGTGCCCAGCGCCCCCGTGTCGCTCTGCCAGCCACTGGTGTCGGGCGTCTTGTCGGCGTTGATGAGCGCGATCCAGAAGACGGTGAGCACGCCGCTGGCCGCCAGCAGCCCCCAGTCCCGGGACTTGCGGGTGACGACCGCGAGCCGCAGCATCGTGCCCCAGGCCAGGAAGCCGCAGCTCAGGACGGGCAGCAGGGCGAACAGCACGCGCAGTGCCACCACGCCCCCGGTGCTGGGCTGGGGGCCTTGCTGCGGCGGGATGCCGGGGCCGTGCATTGCTGCTCCTGACGGGCCGTGTCGACGAAACTTCGGGACTGAGCGTATACAGCGTTTCCGGCCGCCAGTGAGGGGATCCGCCCAACCGTTGCAGGGTCGCCACCTGCCGCGCGGCCCGGCGGCCGGAGCAGGGCCCGCCCGGCTCGGCGAGCGGGCTCCGCCAAACACGCGTACCGTCCCAAAAGGGATACGGAAGGGAGCCCTCGTATGGGGATCTTCGACAAGGCCAAGGAAATGCTGCAGGGCCACGGCAAGCAGGCGAAGCAGGCGTCCGACGCCGCCGAGCGGCAGGTCAACCGGCGGACCGGTGACAAGTACACCGACCA
Organism: Streptomyces sp. NPDC044571; assembly: GCF_040647115.1. Taxonomy (NCBI): domain Bacteria; kingdom Bacillati; phylum Actinomycetota; class Actinomycetes; order Kitasatosporales; family Streptomycetaceae; genus Streptomyces; species Streptomyces sp. NPDC044571. The sequence continues at coordinate 19,313 of NZ_JBEZBN010000025.1, read as the reverse complement.
GGTCGACCAGGGCCAGCAGCAGATGGAGCGGCGCATGGGGGTCGACGACGACCCCGACAGGTAGCCCCGGCATGCGACGGCCGCGGCGGGAACCGGTGGACACCGGTCCCCGCCGCGGTCACGGCCGGGGGCGGGTCACGACGCGCGGAGCGCGGTCACGACCCGTCACGACCCGAGGATCGTGGTGAGGAACTCCCCCGTCCAGGCCAGCAGTTCCCGGCCGACCAGCGGCTTCCCGCCCACCTTCGCGGTCTTCGGGCGCGGGATCAGCACCTGCGAGGTGGCGGGCTTGAGCACCGCCCCCGGGTAGAGCCGCTTCAGCCGCAGCTCCTGCGATTCACGCAACTCCACCGGCCCGAAGCGGATGTTCGGCCCCTGGAGGGTGATGTCGCCGACCCCGCACGCGCGGGCCAGCATCCGCAGCCCCGCCACCAGCAGCAGGTTCTCCACCGGCTCGGGCAGCTTGCCGTAGCGGTCGGTGAGCTCCTCGCGCACGGCCTTGATGTCGGCCTCGGAGTTCGCCGACGCGATGGACCGGTACGCCTGCAGGCGCAGCCGCTCGCCCGGCGCGTAGTCGTGCGGGACGTGCGCGTCGACCGGCAGCTCGATCTTGACCTCCAGCGGCGGCTCCTCCTGCTCACCGCCCTCGACGGCGGCCCGGTAGTCGGCCACCGCCTCGCCGACCATGCGGATGTAGAGGTCGAAGCCGACGCCCGCGATGTGGCCGGACTGCTCGCCGCCGAGCAGGTTGCCCGCGCCGCGGATCTCCAGGTCCTTCATCGCCACGTACATGCCGGCGCCCATCTCGGTGTGCTGGGCGATCGTCGCGAGCCGCTCGTGCGCGGTCTCGGTCAGCGGCTTCTCCGGCGGGTAGAGGAAGTACGCGTACCCGCGCTCGCGGCCGCGGCCCACGCGGCCGCGCAGCTGGTGCAGCTGGGAGAGGCCGAAGTTGTCGCCGCGCTCCACGATGAGGGTGTTGGCGTTGGAGATGTCGATGCCGGACTCGACGATCGTGGTCGAGACGAGCACGTCGAACTTCTTCTCCCAGAAGTCCACCACGACCTGCTCCAGGGCCTGTTCGGACATCTGCCCGTGCGCGGTCGCGATCCGCGCCTCGGGGACGATCTCGCGCAGCCTGGCCGCCGCCCGGTCGATGGACTCGACGCGGTTGTGGATGTAGAAGCACTGGCCCTCGCGCAGGAGTTCCCGGCGGATGGCCGCGCCGATCTGCTTCTCCTCGTACGGGCCGACGAAGGTCAGCACCGGGTGGCGCTCCTCCGGCGGGGTGGTGATCGTCGACATCTCGCGGATGCCGGTCACCGCCATCTCCAGCGTGCGCGGGATCGGGGTCGCGGACATCGTGAGCACGTCCACGTTGGCGCGCAGCTTCTTCAGCTGCTCCTTGTGCTCGACGCCGAAGCGCTGCTCCTCGTCGACGATGACCAGGCCCAGGTCCTTGAACTTCGTCTCCTGGGAGAAGAGGCGGTGCGTACCGATCACCACGTCCACCGAGCCCTCGCGCAGCCCCTCCAGGGTGGCCTTCGACTCGATGTCGGACTGGAAGCGGGAGAGCGCCTTCACGTTCACCGGGAACTGGCTGTAGCGCTCGGAGAAGGTCCCGAAGTGCTGCTGGACCAGCAGCGTCGTGGGGACGAGGACGGCGACCTGCTTGCCGTCCTGGACCGCCTTGAACGCCGCACGCACCGCGATCTCGGTCTTGCCGTAGCCGACGTCGCCGCAGACCAGCCGGTCCATGGGGACGGACTTCTCCATGTCCTCCTTGACCTCGGCGATGGTGGTGAGCTGGTCGGGGGTCTCCGCGTACGGGAAGGCGTCCTCCAGCTCGCGCTGCCAGGGGGTGTCCGGGCCGAAGGTGTGGCCGGGGGCCGCCATCCGCGCGCTGTACAGCTTGATCAGGTCGGCGGCGATCTCCTTGACGGCCTTCTTCGCCCGCGCCTTGGTCTTCGTCCAGTCGGCGCCGCCGAGCCGGTGCAGGGTCGGGGCCTCGCCGCCCACGTACTTGGTGACCTGCTCCAGCTGGTCGGTGGGGATGTACAGCCGGTCGCCGGGCTGGCCGCGCTTGGCGGGGGCGTACTCGACGAGGAGGTACTCGCGGGTGGCGCCCTGCACCGTGCGCTGCACCATCTCGATGTAGCGGCCCACGCCGTGCTGCTCGTGGACGATGTAGTCGCCGACCTCCAGGGTCAGCGGGTCGACGGACTTGCGGCGCCGGGTCGGCATCCGGCCCAGGTCCTTGCTGGCGGTGCGCTGCCCCGTCAGGTCCGTCTCGGTGAGGACGGCCAGGCGCAGGGCCGGGTCGACGAAGCCGGTGTCGAGGGAGCCGCACGCCACGTGGACCAGGCCCGGCTCCAGCGCGGGCAGGTCGACCTCCAGCCGGGCCGCGATGCCCTCCCCGCCCAGCACCTCGACGGTACGGGCGGCCGGGCCGTGGCCCTCGGTGAGGTAGACGGTGTGCCAGCCGTCGGCGATCCACCCCTTGGTGTCGGCGAGCGCGCGGGCCGTGTCGCCGCGGTACGCCTCGGGGGCGTGCATCCCCAGCTTCAGCGTGTCCCCGCCGAGCTGCTCGTCGGCGGCGAAGGGAGAGACCGACCACCACATCATGCCGAGCTCGCGGGCCCGCTCGCGGACGTCCGCGATCCCGCGCAGCGAGGCCGCGCCCACGTCGATCGGGGCCTGCCCGCCGCCCGCGGTCGCGGCCCAGGAGGCCATCAGGAACTCCTGCGAGGTGGCGACCAGGTCGGCGGCCCGGGTCCGCACCCGCTCCGGGTCGCACACCACGGCCATCGACCCGGCGGGCAGCACGTCGATGAGCAGTTCCATGTCGTCGACCAGCACCGGGGCGAGGGACTCCATGCCCTCCACCGCGATCCCCTCGGCGATCTTGTTCAGCAGCTCGCCGAGCTCGGGGTGCGCTTCGGCGAGGGCCGCCGCACGCTCCCGTACCCCGTCGGTCAGCAGCAGTTCCCGGCACGGCGGGGCCCACAGACCGTGGTCGGCGATCTCCAAGGACCGCTGGTCGGCCACCTTGAAGTACCGGATCTCCTCGACCTCGTCGCCCCAGAACTCGATGCGCAGCGGGTGCTCCTCGGTGGGCGGGAACACGTCGAGGATGCCGCCGCGCACGGCGAACTCCCCGCGCTTCTCCACCAGCTCCACCCTGGCGTACGCGGCCGCGGCCAGCGCCTCGGTGACCTCGCCCAGATCGGCGCTCTCGCCGCGGCGCAGACTCACCGGCACCAGGTCGCCCAGCCCCTTGACCTGCGGCTGGAGCACCGAGCGGATGGGCGCGACCACCACGGAGACGGGACCGGCCGCCGGATCGTCCTTGCTGGGGTGCGTGAGCCGGCGCAGGACGGCGAGCCGGCGGCCCACGGTGTCGCTGCGCGGCGAGAGCCGCTCGTGGGGCAGCGTCTCCCAGGACGGGAACTCCGCCACCTGGTCCGGGGGCAGGAACGACCTGAGGGCGGCGGCGAGGTCCTCGGCCTCCCGGCCGGTCGCGGTGACCGCGAGGACGGTCCGCTCGGTCCGCGCGGCCAGCGCGGCGATGGCCAGGGGACGCGCGGCCGGCGGGCCGACGAGGTCCACGTGCATGCGGTTGCCGTCCCCGGCCGCGGTGACCGCCTCGGCGAGGGCCGGGTCCCGGGTGACGGCGTCGAGCAGTCCGTGCAGGCTCATGAAGGAGGCTTTCCATCCGGTGAAGGGGCAACGCGAAGGACCCGACACGCACGCGGGCCGGGGGTTCCCACCCTACGACGCAGCGGTGCGGGCCGCCCCCGGGATACGGACGACACCGGCCCCGGTCCGCCCGCACGGGCTGGACCGGGGCCGGTGTGCTCCCCCGTGACGACCGCGGCTACTCGCTCGCGATCGCGTTCAGTACGTTCATCCGCCCTGCCCGGAAGGCCGGGACCAGCGCGGCGAACAGTCCGACGAACGCCGACCCGATGAAGACGCCGATGATCGTCGACCACGGGATCTCCAGCACCTTCAGACCCTGCAGGGCCAACAGCTGCTGCGCGGTCGCACCCCAGCCCATGCCCAGCCCGAGGCCGAGGAGGGCGCCGAAGAGGGCGATGACCACCGACTCCAGGCGGATCATGCGGCGCAGCTGGCGGCGGGAGAGGCCGATGGCGCGCATCAGGCCGATCTCACGGGTCCGCTCGACCACCGAGAGGGCGAGGGTGTTCACCACGCCCAGGACCGCGACGATGATCGCCAGGCCGAGGAGGCCGTAGACCATGTTCAGCAGCTGGCCGACCTGGTCCTTGAGCGCCTTCTTGTAGTCGGTCTGGTTGAGCACCTTGTACTGGGGGTACTCCGCGAGCGCGGCCTTGACGGCCCCGTACGCCGCGTCGCCCTTCCCGTCGGCGGCCTTGCCCAGCAGCATGAACGGCCGCGGCATCCGGTCGGCCGGCACGAACTCCTCGGCGGTCGCGGTGCTGATGTACTTCACGCCCTTGTCGAGGTTGCCCTCGTCGGAGGTGATCGCGGCGACCTTCAGCTTGGCGGTGGCACCGCCCTTGAAGGCGACGGTCATCTCGTCGCCGACCTTGACGTGGTGCTGGTCCGCGTAGAGCGAGCCGACCGACATGGCGCCCTTGCCGTACGCCGCCGCGTGCTCGCCGGCCACCATCTTGCGCCGGACGTCCTTCGCGTACGTGGGGTCCGTGGCGCTCAGGGGGGTGTCCTCGGCGGAGCCGTCGGGGGCGGTGATCTTCGCCTCCACCTCGCGGTACGCCGTGACGTGGTCGAGGTCCTTCGTCGCGCGCAGGGCCTGCTCGGCCTGCGGCATGACCGGCTGGCCGGTCTGGGACTGGACGATGTAGTCGGCGCCGACCGACTTGTCGAGCTCGTCGGTGGCCGAGGCCACCATCGAGGAGCCGACCACCGACAGGCAGGCGACCAGCGCCAGTCCGATCATCAGCGCCGCGGCGGTGGCCCCGGTGCGGCGCGGGTTGCGCAGGGCGTTGCGCTCGGCGAGCCGGCCGACCGACCCGAAGGGCCGCAGCACCACGCCGGAGAGCACCCGGACCACGCCGGCGGCCAGCAGCGGGCCGACGACGATGAAGCCGATGAGGCTGAACAGCACGCCGAGCGCCAGCCACAGCGAACCGGTGGCGGCCTTGTCGGCGCCCGCGGCGAGGGACAGGCCCGCGCCGCCGATGCCGGTGAGGACCAGGCCGAGGACGGCCCGGATCCGGCCGGCCTTCTTGTCGCCGGGGGTGCCGGCGTCGCGCAGGGCGGCCATCGGAGAGACCTTCCCGGCCCGGCGGGCGGGGATGAAGGCCGAGACGACGGTGACCAGGATCCCGAGGACCAGGCCGATGACCGGCGTGGTCCAGGCGACCGTCAGGTCGTCGGTGGACAGGTGCATGCCCACCTGGCCCATCAGCTTCATCAGGCCCACCGCCAGGCCCACACCGGCGGCGACACCCAGCACCGAGCCGACGATGCCCAGCAGCACGGCCTCGACCACGACGGACTTCAGGATCTGGCCGCGGTCGGCGCCGATGGCGCGCATCAGCCCGATCTCCCGGGTGCGCTGCGCCACCAGCATCGAGAAGGTGTTGAAGATCAGGAAGATGCCGACGAGGAAGGCGATCCCGGCGAAGCCGAGCATCACGTACTTCATGACGTTCAGGAAGGAGCCGACGTCCTTGCGGTTCGCGTCCGCGGCTTCCTTCGCCGTCTGCAGCTTGTACGTGCCCGCGCCGACGGCGGCGGCGATGTTGCGCTTGAGCTGCTCGTCGCCGACCCCTTCCTTGGCGTTGACGTTGATGTGGGTGTACGCCGCACGGTCGCCCAGCAGCTTCTCCTGCGCGGTGGCGGTGTCGAAGTAGACGACGGCCGCACCCGGGTTGGTCACCGTGAAGGTGGCGATACCGCTGATCTTCGCGCGGACGTCGCCCGTGATGGCGATGGTGCGCAGCTCGTCGCCCAGCTTCAGGTGGTGCTTCTTCGCCGTGTCGGCGTCGACCATCACCTCGGTGGGGCCGCGCGGGGCCTGACCCGAGGTGATCTTCATGGACTTGAGCTCGTTGTCGCTCCAGTTGCCCGCGATGGTCGGGGCACCGGTGGTCGAGCCCACGTTCTCGTTCTTGGAGTTGACGACCGTGACGGACATCGAGACGACGCCGCCCTCGGCGGCCTTCACGCCCTCGGCCTTCTTCACCTGCTCGACCGCCGCGGCCGGCAGCACCTCGGGCCTGCCGCGGTTCGGGCTCTCCTCGCCCGCCTCGGCCGCCTTCGGGCTGACGGTGACATCGGAGTTGGTGACGGCGAACAGCTTGTCGAAGGTGGTGTTCATGGTGTCCGTGAACACCAGGGTGCCGCAGACGAAGGCGACGGAGAGCAGGACGGCGACCGCCGAAAGGGCCATGCGCCCCTTGTGGGCGAGGAAGTTGCGCCGTGAGGTCTTCAGGACGGTATTCGCACTCACGAGGTCCGCCCGCGCGCGTCGAAGTCCTTCATACGGTCCAGGACCTGGTCGGCGGTCGGCCCGTACATCTGGTCCACGATCCGGCCGTCGGCGAGGAACACGACGCGGTCCGCGTACGAGGCGGCCACCGGGTCGTGCGTCACCATCACGATGGTCTGGCCGAGCTCGTCCACCGAGCGGCGCAGGAAGCCGAGGATCTCCGCACCCGCACGGGAGTCCAGGTTTCCGGTCGGCTCGTCCCCGAAGATGATCTGCGGGCGGGCCGCGAGAGCGCGGGCGACGGCCACGCGCTGCTGCTGGCCGCCGGACAGCTCGGTCGGGCGGTGCTTGAGGCGGCCCGCGAGACCGACGGTCTCCACGACCCGGTCCAGCCACTGCGCATCGGGCTTGCGGCCCGCTATGTCCATGGGGAGCGTGATGTTCTCCAGGGCGTTCAGCGTCGGCAGCAGGTTGAAGGCCTGGAAGATGAACCCGATCCGGTCGCGGCGCAGCTGCGTCAGCTTCTTGTCCTTGAGCCCCGTGATCTCGGTGTCGTCCAGATGGATCTGGCCGCTGGTCACGGTGTCGAGGCCGGCGAGGCAGTGCATCAGCGTGGACTTGCCGGAGCCCGAAGGACCCATGATCGCGGTGAACTGGCCCCGCATGATGTCCACGTCCACCTCGTCGAGGGCGACGACGCGCGTCTCGCCGGCGCCATAGGCCTTGACGACCTTCCGCGCCCGGGCCGCGACGGCTGCATGCCCTCCAGTACCCCCGTGCCTGGTTTCGGTCATAGCCGTTGTCACGGTCTGTCTCCTCGTTCGATGCGTAGCTTCGATGCGTAGCCGCCCGGGAGGAGCGACCCCACCCCGGCTCGTATGCACCAGTTAAGAACCTCGCCGGGCCGGTCTCCTCCTCCGCCGGGACGAATGAGCCCTGGGCCCTTGTGAGGAGCACCCCCTAGGGGTTCTCCACCCTCCGGGGGATCCGTACTGAGGGATGGGCAGGGGATACCGCCTCAAACGCCATGGTGAGAAGGTGTCACCCGCAGGTCCGTGCACAGTGAAGGGATCTTGGTGGGTACGGAGGAGAGCACGAGCGAAGCCGCAGGCGAGAGCCCCGACGACGCACCCGCGGGCATACCCGGGAACCCGGCCGCGACCCCTACGGGAACGGCAGCCGCGGCGGGCGCGGCGGGCGCGGCGGGCGCGGCGGGCGCGGCGGGCGCGGCGGGCGCGGCGAAAGAGGCGGCGGACCCGGCCGGCACCGGCGCCAGGCCCCGCACCGCCCTGGTGGCCGCCCTCATGCTCGCCATGGCCCTGCCCGCCCTCGACAGCTCCGCCGTCTCCACCGTCGTTCCCCAAGTCGTCGGCGACCTCGGCGGATTCTCCGTCTTCTCCTGGCTCTTCGCCGGCTACCTGCTCGCCGTCACCGTCACCCTGCCCGTCTACGGCAAGCTGTCCGACACCTTCGGCCGCAAGCCCGTCCTGCTCTTCGGCGTCGCCCTCTTCGTCCTCGGCTCCCTCCTGTGCGCCCTCGCCTGGAACATGGCCGCACTCATCGCCTTCCGCATCGTGCAGGGCCTGGGCGGCGGCGCCCTCCAGGGCACCGTGCAGACACTGGCCGCCGACCTCTACCCGCTCAAGGACCGCCCCAGGATCCAGGCCAGGATGTCCTCGGTCTGGGCCACCTCCGCCGTCGCCGGCCCGGCACTCGGCGGCCTGCTCGCCGCCTACGGCGACTGGCGCTGGATCTTCCTGATCAACCTGCCGCTCGGCGGCCTGGCCCTGTGGATGATCAGCCGCCACCTCGTGGAACCCGTACGCTCCCCCGGACGCCGGGGCCCCGTCGACTGGGCAGGGGCGCTCGGCGTCTTCGCCTGCGGCGGACTGCTGCTCTTCGCCCTGGTGCAGGGCGGAGTCGCCTGGCCCTGGCTGTCCGCGCCCTCCCTCGCCCTGCTGGGCGCGAGCACCGTGCTGGCCGCCGTGACCCTGCGCATCGAACGCCGGGCCGCGGAACCGATCCTGCCCGGCTGGGTCTGGCGCCGGCGCACCATCGCCGCCGTGAACCTGGCCCTGGGCGCGCTCGGCGTACTGATGGTCGCCCCCATGGTGTTCATGCCGACCTACGCCCAATCCGTACTCGGCCTCAGCCCCTTCACCGCCGGGCTCGTCACCTTCACCATGACCCTCAGCTGGCCCCTGTCAGCCGCCCTCAGCCAGCACGTCTACCGGCGCATCGGCTTCCGCAACACCGCGGCCGCCGGAATGGCCCTGGCCACCGCGATCCTGTTCTCCTTCACCCTCCTGCCCTACCCCGCCCGGCCCTGGCAGCCCGCACTGATCATGCTCGCGCTGGGCGCCGCCCTCGGCGTGTTCCAGCTGCCGCTGATCGTGGGGGTCCAGTCCACCGTCGGCTGGGCGGAGCGCGGCACGACGACGGCCTCGGTGCTCTTCTGCCGGCAGGTCGGCCAGAGCGTCGGAGCCGCCCTGCTCGGAGCCGTCGCCAACGCCACCCTCGCCTCCCGGCTGGCCCACGCCCCCATGCCGGGGCTGCCGGAGCACCTGGACGACGTGTCCAAGGCCCTCGCCCAGCCCGGACAACTCCCGGGGGCCGCCGCCGACTACCTGCGCGCGGCCCTGGCCAGCGCCGTCGACCACATCTTCCTCGGTGCCACGGCCGCCGCCCTCGCAGCCCTCCTGACCCTCCTCCTGGTAGCCCCCCGCCGCTTCCCGGTCCTCCCCCAGGACTGAACGGCCCCGGGCGCAACACGGGCCTCTGTTTCACTGGAGCCATGGCGATCGGCGAACGAGCCGCACAAGCACGGCAGTTACTGGCCCACGAGGGCCGCTGGATGAGGAGCCTCGGCCTGTGGGCGGCCCGGCGCAGGCACGGGGTCGGCCCCGCCGACACCGCCCTCGGCTACGCACGCGCCCAGGCGCCGACCTCGTACGGACTGGTCTTCGTCTTCGCGGTCGAGACCGTCGGGGTGTCCTTCATGCTCGCCGCGTATCCGGTCGCCCACCTGGTCATGCTGGTCCTCGACCTCTACACGGTGTGCCTGGTCCTGGGGCTGCACGCCGCGGCCGTCACCCGCCCCCACGTCCTGGGGCCCGGCGGACTGCGGGTGCGGCGCGGGGCGGGGCTCGACCTGTGGATACCCGCGGAACGGATCGAGTCCGTCCGCTACGACCTCCGGTTCCCGGACGGGAAGAAGACCGAGGACGGCGTCCTGGAGGTGGCCGTCGCGTCGCAGACCTCGCTCACCATCGAACTCAGTCAACCGGTCACCGCCGTCAGCCTCCTGGGCAGACGCACGGAGGTCCACACGGTCCGCTGCCACGCCGACGACCCAAAGGCAGCCGTCACGGCGATCAAGCGGCGACTGAGGTCCGGCTTGTCATGGCCCGGGCCAACCGAGTAGACCTGAGGCCGGATCAGCAACCGTACCGGGGGGACGACATGGCTTCCGCACTCTTCGCACTGCTGTTACTGGCCGCACTGGCCGGCCCGATCGGCTGGCAGCTGCGCCGGCACCCCGGCCCCGTCACCGGCCGCGACGGCCGCCTGTCCACCTCCACCGCCCTGGCCCTGGCCTGGACGGTGATCCTCGTCTGGCTGCTGCTCGCGATCCTCGCGTACGGCCTCACGGCAGGCGGCGGCATCACCTACTTCCACGGCAACGGAGGCCACGGCCCGCTGTCCACCCTGACCACGGTCTACCTGCCCCTGCTCGGCGGCCCCTACGTCGCCCTGATCGCGGCGAAGGCAGTGGTCGGCACCCGCCTGGAAAACGGCAGCCTGGCCAAACCCGCCCCCAAGCCCACCCCGCAGGGACACCGGCCCCTGCGCGAGCTCATCGCGAACGACAGCGGACGCACGGACCTGGTGGACCTCCAGTACGTGGCGCTCAGCGCGGTCACCATGCTCTACGTGGTGCTGTTCTTCCTCACGGACGTCGGCGCCGGACTGCCCCGCCTGCCCGAGGAGATCTGGGCCCTGACGGGCGCACCGGCGGGGGCCTACCTGGTGAACAAGATGGCCACCCGGGCCAACCCGGTGATCACCCGGGTCACCGTCGCGGACGGCGCCGTACGGGTCGAGGGCGGCGGCTTCGGCCCCGAGGCCCGCGTGGAGGTCGACGCAACGCCCCTGCCGACGCAGTTCGACCCGACCGCCTGCACCCTGACCGCCCCCCTGCCGCCCGCCGCCCCGGCCGCCTTCACGGTGACGGTCACCTCCCGCGGCCTGCGCAGCGACCCCTCCCCCTACCCGACCGACCCGACCCCGACCCCGACCCCGGCCCCCCTGGCAACAGCAACCACCCATGAAGGCGCCGCCTGACGAGCACTCCCCACCCGGAAGCGGGCTTGCACGGGACCCGCAGAAACCCGCCCTAGCCCTCCGCCGGAGCCCGCCCCGTCAAGGCCGCCAGGCTGGACCGGACATGGCTCATGTGCGCCCGCATCTCCTCCTGCGCCTCCGCATGCTCCCGCAGGATCCGCTCCGTCTCCCGCCCCACCCGCTCCGCCTCCACCCGCGCCCCCGCCAGCACCTCAGCGGCCAGCGCCTCCGCATCCTCCTGCCCGTGCCGCGCCAGCTCCTCCACCTCCGCGTACCCCCGCCGCGCCTCCGCCAGCCTCCCCTGCGCCAACCGCTCCCACTCCGCATGCCGCGCCAGCAACTCCGCCTCCCGCGCAGCCAGCTCCCGCTCCGACGCCTCCCACCGCGCCTCCTGCTCCTGCTCGCGCTCCGCCAGCAGCGCCTCCACCCGCCGCCGCATCTCCGCCAGCCCCGCAGCCGCCTCCCCCCGCCACGCGGCCGCTTCCTCCCGCGCCTCCGCCCGCAGGGCCTCCGCCTCCCGCTCCGCCCGCGCCAGCCCCTGCCGCGCCCGGACCTCCGTCTGCTCCCGCACCGCCTCCGCGTCCTGCCGCGCCAGCTCCGCCACCCGCTCCGCATGCGCCTCGGCCGCGCTCCGCGTCTCCGCCGCATCCGCCCGCGCGTCCCCGCGCACGCAGTCCGCCTCCTCCTCCACCAGCAGCAGGATCCGCCGCGCACGCTCGCCCAGCTCGTCGTACGTCTGCCCGTGCGGCGCCAGCTGCGCGACCGCCTCCCGCAGCCGCTCCGCCTCCGCCTCCATCTGCCGCGCCAGCACCGTCAGCCGCGCCGCGCGCTCCCACGCCTCGTCCCGACTCCCCGACAGGCGCGCGAGATACCGCTCGACCTGGTCCGTCCGGTAGCCGCGGCCGCGCACGGTCGTGAAGGGTGCACTCATCCTGGAAGCGCCTCTCTCGCGGGGGGGATCCCTGTCAAGGATGCGCCATTTGCTCCCAGAAGCCGGAATGGCCGGGCCGGGACCCCGCACGAGGGGTCCCCACCCGGCCATTCAAACGATCACCTGATCACCCGATCGCCGGACCGGGTCACCGGATCAGAGCAATCCGTCCCACATCTGCTCCAGCAGCACCGACCACCAGCTCTCCGGCGACGCCAGCGCCGCACTGTCGAGCCCCGCCAGATTCGCCTGGAAATCGACGGTCCAGCGCCCGGCCTGCTCCGGCGTCAGATGCTGCCTGAGCCGCCACATGTGACCCAGCATCGCCAGCGACCGCGCGAACTGCGGCAGGCTCGAATTCACGAACTGCGGAGGCACCGGCGCCCCGCCCGGACCGCCCTCCACCGGCACCGCGACGATGTGCGCCGTCCCGTACTGCACACACAGCGCCTTGCCGAAGTCACTTCCGACCACGAGGTACGAACCCGCGTCCGAAGCCGGCTGCACCTGACGCTGCGCCGCCAGCTCCGCCAGCGTCGGCACCGGCTGGCCCGGCACCGCCTGCGCCCAGAAGAACGGCCCGAAGTCCACCGGCAGACCCGACCACACCAGCGTCTGCGCCACGATCTCCGGCACACCCTGGCGCGACACGGCCCGCTGGTCGAAGCGGAACACGCCCTGCGGACCGAACGCCCCCACCAGCTCCTGCGCGATCGCCTCCAACGGGATCGCCGGCTGCAACGGCACCTGCGGCAGCGGTGCCCGTACCGGCGCGGGCCGCGCCGGACCGTCCGCCACCTGGTGCAACTCGCCCTGGTGCGTCAGCAGATGGCGCATGCCGGCCTGACGGCCCGCGTGGTCCTGCCCGTACGGGGCCACGCTCGTGATCCGGACCTGCGGCCACGTCTCCCGGATCATCCGGGCGCAGTAGCCCCCGGGCAGCTCGCAGGAGGCCAGCTCGGTGTGCAGCTCCAGCACCTGCTGCGGCGGCACGTTCATCGCGCGCAGCTCGTGCAGGATCTGCCACTCGGGGTGCGGGGTACCGGGCGCCGAGCGGCGGATGAGCTGCTGCTCGGAGCCGTCGGGAGCGCGGTAGCGCAGGACGGCCTGGTAGCCCGGGCCGACGGTGGGCACACCCGGGGGTACGGGAGCCTGCGGCGCCGGACCCGGCTGCGGCTGCGGCTGGCCGGGCGGGCCGGGAGGCGCGGGCGGCCCGCCCACGACGGCCGGACCGGCCAGCATCGTCGCGGCATGGTCCAGCCCCTGCCCGGGAGCACCCGGAACACCGGGAGCACCAGGCGCACCCGGAGCCCCGGGCGGGCCGGGAGGCGTGGGCGGCTGACCCACCACGGCCGGACCCGCCAGCATGGTCGCGGCATGGTCCAGCCCCTGCCCCGGCGTACCGGGAGCCCCCGGCGGGCCGGGAGGCGCAGGCGTCTGACCACCACGAGAAGCGCCGGGCGCACCGGGCGGCCCCGGAGGCGCGGGCGGCTGACCCACCACGGCCGGACCCGCCAGCATCGTCGCCGCATGGTCCAGCCCCTGCCCCAGCGAACCGGGAGCCCCCGGCGGACCGGGAGGCGCAGGCGTCTGACCACCACGCGAAGCACCGGGCGCACCCGGAGCCCCGGGCGGGCCGGGAGGCGCGGGCGGGCCGGGAGGCGCGGGCGGGCCGGGAGGCGCGGGCGGGCCGGGAGGCGCGGGCGGCTGACCCACCACGGCCGGACCCGCCAACATCGTCGCCGCATGGTCCAGCCCGCCCCCGGGCGGACCGGCGGGAGCGGCCGGCTGGGCCGCGGGCGGCGCCGGCGGCGCCACGGGCGGCTCGCCCGGCCGGGAGACACGGGCCTTGCTCGTCGGAGCGTCCGCAAGGGCACTCGCATCCGCCGCGCCGAGGTCCAGCGCGGGCGCCACCGCCGTCCTCGGGAGCCGGCTGCCCCCCGCCATCAGCGTCGTCTTCGCCTCCGAGGCCCCCGCGGGCGGCGCCGGCACGTCGTCCAGGTCCGAACCGGACAACGGCGGCGCGAACACCGTCGCGGGCAGCGGCACGGAAGCGGCGTCGTCGGCGCCGGAGTTCACATCGGTCCCCGCCCACGGCGTGGCCCCGACCGGCACCCCGTCATTGGCGGTCGGCTCGTACGGCACCTCGCGCCGAAGCGGCACGGCGTCGATCGACTCCGGCGCGGCCGGAGCATCCGCGGCCTCCGGCCCGGCGGCCGCAGCCCCCTCGGCAGCCGCGGGACCAGGAGAAGGCGCAGGAGCAGCGGCAGCGGCAGCCGCAGCCCCCTCGGCCGCAGCCGCCACAGGAGCACCCGCGTCCCCGGCCGGAACCGAAGCCGCAGCCGCATCCACCGGCGGAGCCGGAGCCGGAGCGGGAGCGGGAGCCGCCGGGGCAATCCCCGCCCGGTCCGCCGCCTCCTGCAACCACTCCGGCGGACTCAGCATGAACGACGTCTGCTCCGAGTCGATCCGCGGCGTCGGCACCGACGGCTCCGCAGCCGGCGCAGCCGCAGCCCCGTACTCCTCCTCGTACCGGCGGATCACCTCACCCACCGGCAACCCCGGCCACAGCGTCACCTCGCCGCTGTCCCGCGCGATCACCAGCCGCTGGCGGCCGCCACCCGACACCGGACCCGCCGCACGGTCCTCCGCCCACACCACGAACCCGAGGCCGAACTCCCGCACCCGCACCTCCCGGTGCTGATACGGCGCCACGGCCCCGTTGATCCACTCCTCGGCGCGCTCCTGCGCCTGCGCAAACGTCACCATCACGCCGTCACCCCTCCACCGGAGCCTGAGCCGAAGCCGACGCCGACCCCGCCACTGGAACCGAGCGTGCGAATCCGCCGTCCACCATCAGACCGGCCACCGTCTCCAACTCCGGCGGATTCCCCGCCAACCTTTCGAGGAAGGCATCGAAATCGGCACCGCACGGCAGCAACAACCGCTCCACGCGCTCCTGCACCGACCAGCCGTCCCGGTCACGCGCGTCGTCGTACGGCGAGAACCACACCGACCCGATGCCCTCGCCCTTCACCTTCACCGCGAGCAGACCGCCCTGCGCGAAGGCCACGCACAGGTAGTCCTTCGTCAGGTGGTCGCGCAGACACTTGTTGACGTACACCAGGTCATTGACCGCCGCCTCCTCACGCACCGTGAAGAACGGCTGGTCCACCAGCACACCCAGGTCCACGTCCAGCCCCACACCCACCGGCGCACAACCGCCCGCCGCCTTCAGGAACGAGCGGTACGCCTCCGGCAGCCGGTAGCCGAGATCCTCCTCGACCCCCTGCACCTGCTCCTCGGACACCGACACCACCGTCTTCGGCAGCCCCAGGTGCACCGGGCGCACCTCCTGCAACGCCCGCGTCCCACGCCTCTCGTGGTCCACCGGCGCCGTCGCCAGACCCGCGTGGTGCCGCAGCAGCGCCTTCACCTCGACCGGGACCAGCTCCATCCGCCGCGTCCCCGCCACGTGGTGCCACGTCCAGCCGTGCGGCGTCGCCACCGCACCGACCGTGTCCCACAGCGCATGCCCCGAGGCCCGCATCGCCGCATTCGCCGACACGAAGTCCGTCAGCCGCAGCTCGTCCACGCCGAAGCCCTCCGGCGGCTCGGCGATCTCCACCGCCGCGCGCGCGTACGGAGAGAAGTCCGGATGTCCGTTCCCGTCCATCCGCACGCCCTGGGGATGCCGAGCGGCCCGGACCGGGTCCGGGAAATGCACGACCTGCCCCGAATACGCGGCGTTGGGTGGCGCGGCCTGCTGCCCGAGCCGACCTGTCGTCATGGCGGTAGCCCCCTGCTGGATCTGGCTGGTTCACCACAGCCTATGTGTTCCGGCAAGAGCACCCCGCGCCCGTACGCCACCCACCCCCACAAGGGCCAGGAACATCCGAATTGATACGAATATTCGACCCCGCTTCCACACGACAGAGGACATTTGACAGTCTGTCCCCGCAGCACGGGGGCGTGCGCGACAGCGGCCATCACCGCCGCCACGGGAGGGAAGAGCGACCATGCAGAACACGGCGACCCGCACAGAACACGCACAGACCGACGGCCAGAACGGCAGCCACGGCGGCGACCCGCGCCTGCGCTGGAGCAGCACCGACGGCCGAGCCGCCGTACCCGTCCTGCGCTTCCGCCGCGACGGCATCCTCCCCACCATCGCCGCCGCACTCTCCGTACGCGGCGAAACCCTCACCGGCACCGCCGGCAAAGCCGACCAGCCACCGGCACTCCACCACCTCGTCCAGGACTTCCTCGACACCCTCACCAGCAACCAGCGCGAACGTTTCACCGGCCGGTGCCCCGAAGCGATCCTGCTCTCCCGCCACCTCGCCGCCGTCGAAGGCGCCCGCAGCAAGCGCGCCTCCCGCAAACCCCTGACCGCGAGCGAAGCCCGCCGCTCCCTCAAACACGCCAAGATCACCGCCCGCCGCATCCGCGAGGACGGAGACCCCCTCCACGGCAGCTACGCACCACCCTGCCGCTCCTGCGAAGCCCTCCTCGCCCACTTCGGCGTACGCGCCGTCGACCTCACCCCCGCCTCACAGAAGGCCTGACCCACACCACCATGACCACCTCCTCCGCCTCCTACGACCGCTCCTCGGCCACCCGCTTCCCCACCCCCGTGGACACCGCCCTGCGCACCGCCGGCTGGGAGCCCGGCCGCTGGGACATCAAGCAGGCCGAATACTGGGCCGACGCCCTCCGGGACCACACCACCCCCGCCGGACACCGGCACACCGTCTTCCCCGCCGCCGTCGAGGCCTGGGCCGAATTCGGCGGCCTCACCGTTGCCGCCCCCGGCCCCGGCCGCCAGATAGCACCGGTCCCCGTGCGCCTGGACCCCCTCACCGGCCTCCACCTGGCCCGCACCTTCGCCGACCTCGGCCGGGCCCTCTCCACCGAGCTCTGCCCCCTCGGCGCCGACTCCGACGGAGCCTCCCACCTCGCCATCGACCGCGAAGGCCGCGTCTACGGCATCGACCACACCGGCGACTGGTACCTCGGCGCAGGCGTCGACGAAGCCCTCACCCTCCTCCTCACCGGCCTCCAGCCGGCCCGCCTCACCACGGCGCACTGACCGCCACCGGCCGGGGTCCCACCCCCCGGCCCCCGGCCCCGCGCCTACACCGGCAACACCGCCGACACCCGGAACCCGCCCGCATCCGTCGGCCCCGACACGAACACCCCGCCCAGCTTCAGGACCCGCTCCCGCATCCCCACCAGGCCGTTCCCCCCGCTCGGCAGCGCCGGCACCACCGCCTGACCGTCACACGGCCCGTTCTCCACCTGCATCGCCACCTCACCCTCCCGGTGCGCCAGCCGTACGGCGACCCGCGCACCCGGCGCGTGCTTGTGGCAGTTGGTCAACGCCTCCTGCACCACCCGGTACGCCGTCTGCTCCACCTCCGCCGCATACGACGCCCCCGAACCCCGCACCTCCAGCTCCACGACCATCCCCGCCGCCCGCGACTGCTCCACCAGCGCCTCCAGCTCCGCCAGCGAGGGCCCGGGCCCCTCGTCGAACGCAGCAGCAGCCGGGGCAGCCACCGGAGCCACCGCCGCAACCGCCGCAACCGACTTCGGCGACTCCACCGCCCGCAGCACCCCCAACATCTCGCGCAACTCCGTCAACGCCTGCCGACCCATGTCCCCCACCAGCGCGGCGTTCCTCACGGCCTTCTCCGGATCCTTCAACGCCACCGCCTGCAACGCCGCCGCGTGCACCACCATCAGCGACACCCGGTGCGCCACCACGTCGTGCATCTCCCGCGCGATCCGCGTGCGCTCCTCCGTACGCGCCCACTCCGCCCGCTCCTCGGCCCGGTCCGCGAGCAGCGACAACTCCCGCTCCAGCGACACCGCCCGCTCCTGCAAGCTCTCCATCAGCCGGCGCCGCGCCCCTATGTAGAGGCCGAGCAGCACCGGCGGCACCGTCAGCGCCACCGCCACGAACACGGACAGCCAGATCACGACGGTCCGCGTCACGCCCTCGTCACCGATGGTCCTGACGTACATCACCACGAAGGTGGCCGCCAGCGACATCGCGGTCAGCGTCGCGGTGATCCGCCGGGGCACCTCGCAGGCGGCGAGCGTGTACAGCCCGACCACCCCCAGCAGGAACCCCATCGCGGCCGGAGACACGGCGATCCCGACCAACACCACGGCGATCGGCCAGCGCCGCCGCAGCACGAGCACGGCCCCCACCACGACCCCGAACAGCACCCCCACGGCCACGGGCACCGAAGCCTCGTGGGCGAAGCCGACCCCCTCGACGGCACACTCCACGGCGGACACCCCGCCAAGCCCCACATCGAGCACGGCTCCCCGCCGCCGCTCCCACCACCAAGGCCCGTCCCGCCCGGCCCCGCCCCGCTCATCCCCCGTATAGGTCATGCCGTCCAGCGTAGCCAGCGCCCCCACCACGGAGGCGACCGGAATTCCGGCAAACCCCCGGTAATCGCACGTACGAATGAATAAGCCGGCATGCGAGACCTGAATCCCACATTCCGGACGACAGTGAGGCCATGACCGACAGCCGAGGTCGCCCCTGCGACGAGCACCGGCGGCCTCCGCACCGGAACCGCGACCTTCGACAGCCTCCGCGAGCAGACGGTGACCCTGCGCCGCGAGGGCCTCAGCCGCCGCCAGATCCGCGACCGCCTGCACGTCCACAACAACGACATCCTCAACCGCCTCCTGGAGGGCGAACCGGCCCCTGAATGGACGAAGCGCCTTCGCGCGAAGGACGACCTCCGCGCGAAGGCCCGCGAGCTCCGCCTCCAGGGCATGACCTACGACCAGATCCAGGTCGAGCTCGGCTGCTCGAAGAGCTCGATCTCCCTCTGGGTCCGCGACCTCCCGAAACCGGAACGACAGCGCACCCCCGAAGAGGCCTCCGCCATCGCCAAGCGCGGCTGGGAACGGACTCTCAAGGCACGCGACGAAGAGCGGCAGCGCACCAAACAGGAGGCCGCAGCCGAGATCGGCTCCCTGTCGGACCGGGAACTGTTCATGGCGGGGGTTGCCCTTTACTGGGCCGAGGGGACCAAGGACAAGACGTACGAACGCCGGGAGTACGTGACCTTCGTCAACAGCGATCCGGACGTGATCCAGGTATTCCTGGCCTGGTTGGACCTGCTAGATGAATGAGTCCGATGTCTGTGCTGGTCGCGACCATGGCGAAGGGCGCCCGTTGGTCAGTGTGTGAAGACAAACCTGGACGCCCTTCTGGCGGCACTGTACGTGTTCATCGACGACCACGTGGCGCCTTGTCGCCGGATCGGGCGACCTCCGAAACTGACGGACGCCGAACTTCTGTGCCTGGCCGGCCCAGGTTCTCCTCGGCTTTCCCTCGGCCCGGCACTGGATCCGCTTCGCCCACGCCCGGCTGGGGCACCTGTTCCGCTACCTGCCCCAGCAGTCGGCCTACAACAAGCGCCTGAACGCGGCCGGACCGCTGATCAGCCACGTGATCGAGGCCCTGGCCCGGCAGGTGCCCACCTGGCACGACGACCTGCGGCTGATCGACTCCACCCCACTGCCCTGCGCGGCCTCCCGCGAGACCGTCAAACGCTCCGACCTGGC